>CAZJWS010000115.1:0-1023 GCA_964549985.1 uncultured Candidatus Saccharibacteria bacterium
GGTTGGAGACATAGCCAGCAAACACCTTGCCCAAAAAAACACATTCTTTCGAGCTGCCCACGGGGACTGTAGCATTACCCACCTGAGGAGTACCCGATCCAGACAAGGTGCAGCCAAAACCGCTCTGATAGCTGCCGCTCGATACTTCAGAGATCAGTGTCTGTAATTTTGATTCCAGGTTGCGAACTGATTGGTTAAACTCAGCGTTACGTTGCCGGCCGCTAAATGCCTGGACAATAAATGCAAACATGATGGTAGAAACCGCCAATACGATTAACACTTCTGTAATGGTATAGCCTGCCCCCGACTCTATCCCCTTACCCGAGCGAGCAAGCTGACTGAAGCTTAGCCAGCGTTTCATAGTCGAATTATAGCATAAGCGGAGATAAGTGAAGCAGGAATTGTGTGTCTACGCAGTTCAGGATGAAAACACTGGGGTCCCCGCAGGACCTGTTCTGTGGGGTAAGGGCACCGAACCGGAGCCGTATTCTACATACGGCGAGGATCGGAGTCACAGGTTTTCGCCTGAAATGTGTTGGACACACAGTTTCTGCAAACAGCTTTTTTACACCTCAAGCAGCAAGGTGGTTTTGTACCAGGCCACAATCGATGCCCCAAACAGCTGTACGAGTATCGCCGATATGATCAAAAACGGCCCAAAAGGTATACGGCTGCTGGAACTTAACTTCTTGGTCAGCATTCCAGGAATTGCCACCAGCGTACCCAGCACAGAGGCGCCCAGCAGCATCATAAACGCCAGCTCGGGCGAGCCCAGGATAAGACCAATCAGCAGGCCGAGCTTCACATCACCGCCCCCTATCCATTTACCCTTGGAAATCGCAAATAAAACATAAAATATACCCCCGGCGATTAACACGCTCGAGACGATCTGCAGAGCCGCCCCAGACCCGCTGGCAAAGATATTGAATACTGCCAAC
Source organism: uncultured Candidatus Saccharibacteria bacterium (assembly GCA_964549985.1). Taxonomy (GTDB): domain Bacteria; phylum Patescibacteriota; class Saccharimonadia; order Saccharimonadales; family JACDBH01; genus CAZJWS01. The sequence continues at coordinate 939 of CAZJWS010000115.1, forward strand.
CCCAGTCCCAAGGCCATAAGCGGATAAACAATCCTGTTTGGCAATAGCATCCACTTCAGGTCATACACCAGAAGTGCCATAAAGC
>CAZJWS010000115.1:1033-3605 GCA_964549985.1 uncultured Candidatus Saccharibacteria bacterium
CCATAAAGCCCACGAGCATAACCAGCCAAACGATAAAGTTCACCGTGCCCTGCATATCCCAACCAAGCGGCCAGAATACATAAGACGTTACAAACAGCCCAGAGGTAGCAAGCTCGACAAGCGGATATTGCCAACTAATTGGTTGTTTGCAATAGCGGCACTTACCGCCAAGCAATAGCCAGCTGAAGACCGGTACAAGATCTTTGGCAGCAAGCGTATGCTTGCAGTGAGGGCACATAGACCGGCCGCGCGCGATAGATATGTCATCTTCTGGGGGGAGCGGTTCGGCCGATTTCTTGCCGACACGCCGTTCCTGCATATAGACACGCCAGACCAGTGCATTCACAAAGCTACCCAATACCAGGCCGAGGAGTGCAAGAATAAGGATAATCATTATGACCCACTATACCACACAAGAGGAGTCTATCAGAGGCCCTATGAGTTAATACACTGGACCTGGCTGCCGCCAGTGGTCTCGACATTATAGAGCAATGCAATCTGCCGCATAGAGCCCGAGGCGGTCGTGGCAGAGTCTGCCGCCGTACATTTTGAGGCGGTGCGTATAACGACCGTATCGTAGGTATCATTTGCAGGTACGGTAGTACCGCCTGCTGCTTCAATGGTGACGGTTGCGATATGTTTTGAGTTTGCCGCACTTATAACCCGGTCGGCATCATTAATGGACGGGCCGGTGTGGGTCGGATCACTAACACCCGCAGGCAGCACTGCTCCAGCCTTGTTGGCAGACACCTCCTGGTAAGCGCTAGATAGGTTATTGGCCTCGGTTCTGTAGTTTTGGTTGCGGTTGTTGCGCTGCAGGGCTGGCACTGCCAGGAAGACAATGATCATGATCAAACCAGCGATGGCGAGTACAATCAATACTTCGATGATTGTGAAGCCTTGGTTATCTTTTTTGGGCATGTTGCTCAAGCTCATAGTTGTTATGTTTAACTATAGCATAGAAAAAGGCCCCTGATGGGGCCTTTTTATCTTGCGCTTCTCTTAGGACTAAGAGCTTACACACTGGTTGACTGCGCCACCGGTAGATTCTACCTGGAAGTAGACAGCAATCTGACGAGTTGAACCCTGTGTTGCTGTCAAGGCAGTTGTGTCAGATGCACATTTTGCACCGGTACGGATGATAACCGTGTTGTAGTTCTGACTAGCTGGCCAAGCTACATCCGCAGCGTTGTGAGCTTCAATTCTGACGTTTACCAAATCCTTTGGATTAGCTGAGTCTCTTACCTTGTCTGCGTCGGTTGGAGTGGCAGGCGTAGGAACGGTACTGTTACTAGCAGTAAGTGGTGTACCGCCCTTATTTGCTGAAATCTCCTGATACGCACTGCTGATGTTGTTAGCCTGTGTGCGGTAGCTCTGGTTGCGGTTGTTGCGCTGCAGGGCTGGCACTGCCAGGAAGACAATGATCATGATCAAACCAGCGATGGCGAGTACAATCAATACTTCGATGATTGTGAAGCCTTGGTTATCTTTTTTTATTCTATCGAACATAGCGCAAATGCCCCCTTTGACTTATGCGATTTTTAGTAATATAGACTGATCATACTATTGGCAACAGGAAAACACAAGCATTTTCCGAAGAGTTTTCCCCAAGGAACTATCTGCTTGGGTTAACCACCGCCCAAGCCGCTCTGCCCCGCCAGGCCATAGATTGGCAGCAGGATGGCTCCTACCAGGATAAAGGCCACAATACCAAGCAGCACCATCATAACCGGCTCAATGATAGTCGAGATAGTCTTGATCTGTTGATCCACTTCTTTTTCATAGTAATCAGCAATTTTGGCCAGCATAGCCTCAATTTGACCGGACTGCTCACCAATCCTGAGCATCTTTGGTACCAGTATGAGAAAGTTCGGATCGTTCTCAATAGCATCAGACAGCGCCTTACCACCCTTTACCTTATCGATAGCACGTTCAATTGAAGCCTGGATATGGACATTACTGATAGACCGCGAGGTAATCTCCAGCACCTGCAGAAGCGGTACGCCGCTGGCAACCAGCGTAGTGGCCGTACGCGCAAACCGGGCCATGTAGAGTTTCATAAACAATGGTCCAACCGGCCAGGCGTGCATCTTGGCCTTGTCGACAGCAAGCTTACCGGGTCCAGAACGTGCCCATTTGGTTGTGACAAATATCATGACGCCCAGAACAATCAGGACTATCCACCAGAAACTTATGACAAAGTTAGACAGTGCCAACAATGCCCGGGTAGTAATTGGCAAACTTGCGCCTGGCATACCGGTATAGATACTCTCAACCTGCGGCAAGACGCCAACAACCATAAAGCCGATCACGCCAATCATCACCAAGACAACGATTGCCGGATAGGCCATCGCACCGCGCACCTTGGACATGATTTCGGCGTCCTTCTCTTGCTGGAAGGCAATGCGCTCCAAGGCTTTGTCGAGCGTACCGGATGTCTCGCCGGCGGCAATCAGGCTGACAAAAATCTGGTTGAAGACCTTCGGATGGCGGCCGAGTGCATCAGCCAGTGTGGTACCTGCCTCTACGTCAGTAATAACACGGTTGATGACAATCTTGAGCGGCTTGCTCT
>CAZJWS010000116.1:0-545 GCA_964549985.1 uncultured Candidatus Saccharibacteria bacterium
CTAAACCAAAGGCCACCAGTGCACCAGTCAGCGCCGCCTCAGCACCACCGATACCTCCTGGTGTGGGCATAATTGCCGCCCCTATAGTCGTAGCCGTATATGCCAGGAATACCTCCGGCACACTCAGATCAAAACCAAGGCAAAGCGCACTCACAAACAGAATGGTTGTAAAGCATAGAGTGACAAGCAATGCAGCAAGAAACCCTTCAAATAATTTATGCGGGCGGCCATGATAAAACCGCAATGTTGACCTCAGATCATGCAACGCCTTTCGAATCTTTTTCCTGAATACAAAACCCAACCCCAACAGCAGGGCAAAGACCAGTCCCGCAATAATCACTAGTACCCCGCTCGGCAAATGAAAAGAAACCGTTCCCTGAAATGTTTTCCTGAAAAAAAGTATCCCAATGGCAAGAATTACTATATGCCCGGCGAAGCCCAGCGTACCCCGCACCAGATCGATCCCGCCCGTTATGCGAGGATTGCCGGTGGTGCCCCTGATCTGGATATTGGCCGACCATTCGGATTCCAGCCCCATTCCCGAG
>CAZJWS010000116.1:555-3588 GCA_964549985.1 uncultured Candidatus Saccharibacteria bacterium
ATGCAAAGCCGCCGATACCCGCCGGCACAAGTTTGGTTGCAAAACCGCTCGCTAACTGCACTAAAAACGTTCGTTGAAACCGAAGTTTTTTTAACGAAATTATCTGCAGGACGAGCGCGGCAGCCAGATAGGTACCAAACATAAGGAATAACCCCAAACAAACCAGAAACTTATTGGCATGCAACACTGCATCGGCACCATGCTTGAGGGAATCAGTTTGCGGTAAAAGTATAGTCAACGCGAGAACAACCAGCAGCCCAGTAATGCTCAGTGCAATCAGTGTGAGGCGATTATTCTTACGCATATTCTTATCAAAAGTGTACCATAAGCGATTTACCGGCAGGGAACGGCCTTGACTACCGTGTTTATCGCTGCCAAATGTTTTACAGATTTGCCTTAGCATCCTATGCTAGGGTAGATCTATGTCTAAGTCATCACCTCAAACCGATAGCGAAGCGCTGGTTGCCGAATTCCAGGCGGCCATAACGAATCTTGCAACTATGTATACCGCTCAGCACGCTGCCGCGCAGTCCGAAACTGATACCATTCAGACCCTAGAGAGCATGGGTATTGGCAATGGTGTCTACGTCACACCCAATGATATTCCCGACCATGTCAAGGACCAGCTTACACAAAGCAGCCTGGATGCACATCTCAAAAAAGTTCAATCCGAACAGATTACTACTACCGCACTGCAGCAAGTTAGCGAGAGAGAAGCCATCGCCAAGCGTGCTTATTTGGGCAAAAAAATTACCTTTCATCTCGAAGACGCAAGTTTTCAACCATTTGAGTCTGTATGGACTGACAAGAAAACCGGCCAGTTTAAAACCTCCGTCATTAATAACCGCCGTGTGAGCGGTACGATTGATGACCTTTCATTCGAGCATAATCTTATTGTGCTAAAACCTTTGTGGTTTTCACGACTTTTCACACCTGGCCGCAAGTATTTTCTAGTGCACGTCATTAATACCACTACAATCCTCCCCGCCATTAGCGCAATCTAGACTGGTCATAACAGGTATAATCTGTTAAAATCATCCGTTGAATCCACCTATAAATGATGGGCCGTCGCCAAGCGTGAGAACTGCCAGTGGCAGCTCGGAAACGAATCTTCACCTGCAAGCTATGCTTGCAAGGCAGAAGTTCGGGGGTCGCAGGATGCGACAAGGCACCGAGGCTGCCTTACAACGCCAAGAAACCTGTCCGGAACGACATTAAACTATATAGATAAGTTAGATATTGGGCCGTCGCCAAGTGGTAAGGCACCGGCTCTTGCCGCAGGCAAGGAAATATTCAGGAGTCCCGGCACCGGGATCAAAACTCGTCCGTAATGACACTAAACTATGATCTACAATTCAAATATTGGGCCGTCGCCAAGTGGTAAGGCACCGGGTTTTGGTCCCGGCATTCGGGAGTTCGAGTCTCTCCGGCCCAGCCAGACAAAAAAATCAGACCGGCAGTCTGGTTTTTTATTCTTCATTCTATTGACTCATGGTAGTTATGCTTTATCATACGAACAGATATGAAGAAAATACGCTCACTTCAGAGTATGTTACTAACAGCTAAATCAAGACAATGGCCTATCAGAAAAGCGGCACTGTTGGGTGCAGTCACTTTTCTTACAGCAACCGCTTGGGCGCAGAGTAGCATAGCTTGGTTTGGTTTCAATGCAGAGAATGGCGGCCTGAGCGGACAAGTAGAAGTAGTGACTGATACAAGTGCCGCCAACGGCGGAGCCATTAGCTTTACTACTCAAACTGGTACCACCTTCACACTACCCAACCCTGGCAGTTGGTCGAATGTTACCGGCAGTTTGGCGGGCATGGCGTCCGAGTGCGGCAACCTGTCCTTTATCTTTGGGCAACCAGGAACAAATAAAATTATTGCCGGTATCGGTGCACGAGGGCTTTGGTACACAACAAATAATGGCTCTAGCTGGAACCAGCTTGGCAATTCAGCGAGCGTGGTTAGAAACCGTCCGAATGGTGTTGTTTACGATCCGCAAAATGCAAATACTTTTTGGGTGGTTGGAATCTACGGAGGAGGCGGGGTTTTCCGTACGACAGACGGCGGTAATACATTTACCCAGCTTGGTGATGTAAACCATAATGACGGGCTCGGCGTAGACTTAACCGATCCAAACCGTCAAACAATGGTCGCAGGCGGTCACGAAAGCGCACGAACACTTTTCAGAACCACTAACGGTGGGCAAAGCTGGACAAACATTGGCGGCAGCCTACCAGCAGGCACGGGCTTTTCAAGTTTCCCCTATGTTGTTAACTCTACAACATATCTTGCAGGCATAAATGGTGCATGGGGCGGTACACCTGGTATTTATCGTACAACCGACAGTGGCAGTAGCTGGACAAAGGTTTCTGATGCGGACGTAAAGAACGCGATCATCTCTACAGCCAATGGTACACTCTACGCGCCTTCGTATAACGGAATCTACATGTCAACTAATCAGGGACAGACCTGGACAACTGCTTATTCAAGCGGCATGCGCAGCGACACAAACATGGTTGCATTACCAGACAACAGAGTTATTGGGCTTTCTTCATCGGGCAGAGTGGTTGTAGGCTCGGGTACAAACTGGGCACCTTTTGGCGCTACAGTACCAAGTGCCGTAAACGGCCATTGGGCACCACCGATGCTTGCCGTTAATTACCAGAACGGTGATATTTACCTCGCCAAATGGGACTGTGGCAACAACGTCCTATCAGATGCCGTAAACCGCCTGCATTAAACATGCTATTGTTTGCAATATTTTTCACAGATTATACGAACTTGCCACTTATATAATCAACTACGTAAGTGAGGGGTACAACTTTGACGATTACATCTACAGCATTCCAGGACAGTGAGAGTATTCCGAAAGAACACACCTGCGAAGGCTCTCATGCCAGCCCGCCACTCACATTCTCAGAAATACCCGATGGCACGGAAAGCCTCGTGCTCATTGTTGATGATCCCGACGCACCCGGCGGAACATTCACACACTGGATACTTTATGACATGTCACCGGCAACGCTG
>CAZJWS010000117.1:0-3525 GCA_964549985.1 uncultured Candidatus Saccharibacteria bacterium
GTTGGCGGATTTGGGCGTGTCGTCACCGCACCTTAATACAGCGAGTCGTGGGTTTAGTTTTCGCTTTGACGCGCCGCTAGACATGCGTATGGATCAACGACAGGATCTGACCGCAGAGAAAGTAGTAAATACTTACTCTGAGGAAGAACTGGAGAAAATTCTGCGCGTGTATGGCGAGGAGCCAAAAGCTCGGCAGATAGCGAAGCTACTGGTGCTAAACAGGCCAGTGACTACAACCACACAGCTTGCAAAAATCATTGCCCAAGCTTGGCCGGGGTACAGCAGAGTCAATCCCGCAACAAGGACGTTCCAAGCGCTCCGAATTGCGGTAAATGACGAGTTACGGCTGGTCCAAACAGCGTTACCCGTTTTATGTGACCTGCTGGCTCCGGATGGGCGTCTGGCTATAATTACTTTCCATAGCCTGGAAGACCGGATCGTGAAGCAGTACTTTGCAGAGATTGCAGGGGATCGCTACGATGCTGAGTTCCGGTTACTGACCAAAAAGCCCGACCTGCCAAGCTCCGACGAATTAGTTTTAAATCCGCGTGCGCGTAGTGCTAAACTGCGAGCCGTAGCAAAAATAAACAACAAAAAGAAAGGAGATGCTTAACGTTATGCCTATCCAGGTAAAAAGCAGCTCCAGAGCATATCGTATAAAAGTTAGAGTTCTCTAACACCGGTATGCCTTCAGCCGGTTCCGGGTTTGCCCGGAGCCGAGCTGGAGAGGTAGCCGCTTGAACAAACAGGTGCATGGACGTAGTTCCAGCATAGGAGTGTATCTGTGTGTTTAGGAGTGCCGTGACCGATGGCCCAAGGAGGGGGCCTGGTTAAAGGTAGGCTGAGATCAACACTACAAGCATCCCTGGTAACGGGGAACATTGCCTATGACATATTCCAGTTCGCTGGCTATGAGCCGCCAGCGCTATGCACGCCGCAATCAAAATGCGGTGGCGTACAAGCGCGAAAGATCCGGCTTGGGTCCAGTAAGCAATACCATTATACTTATAATCCTAGGCTGTATCTTGGGCCTGCTATATTTGACGCAGGTGACCAAGACCAACGCGTTCGGTTACAAGATAAACGAACTCAGAAACGAGGCTTCGAGCCTGCAGACTGAGCATGACGAGCTTGAGGTTGCAAGCGCAAGGCTGCAGTCGCTTGAGCGTGCCAAAAACAGCCCTGTGGCTAATAACATGGTTTCTGTAGCGCCATCGGGCGTGGTGCAGAATTAGTTTACAACCAAAGTGATTTAATCGTTGCCACCCTTAATAAAACGGGGGAGGTAATGGGTAAGTTTGTTTGGCACAGATTGGTAGCCTACGTTAGTTGTTAGAAGGAAATTGTATACGTGCCGATAGTACAGACAAAATATCGGGGAGCGACACCAACCAGGTCCGCACCGATGCCACAGCACCGAAGTAATCCCGCAAAACGCGCCCGGTTTATTTATGGGCTTTTGCTGGCTATGTGCGCGATTTTTATCATACGCCTGTTCTACCTGCAAGTGATCCGGCACGATTATTACCGCAAGGCCGCTATGGCTACGCAGTTGAAGGAGTATCAGATACCTGCCGAGCGCGGCGCGATACTGGCGCACAACGGCTCGGGCAAGGTGCCGCTGGTGCTGAACGAAGTTAAATATACGTTGTTTGCCGACCCGGTCTATCTGAAAGATCCTGACCAGCATGCTCTGGAAGTGGCGGCTATCATTGGCGGAGATGCCAATAAGATTGCCGAGCAGTTTAAGACACCGGACACGCGCTATGTGGTGGTGGCAAAAAGACTCAGCAAAGAGCAGCACGAGGCCATTAATAAGCTTGATATTGCTGGTGTTGGCACGCGCGAGGAAAATTACCGGACCTATCCGCAGGGAGCGTTGGCAGCACAGCTGCTGGGGTTTGTAAATGATGACGGTGAGGGCCAGTACGGTATAGAGCAAGCTCTGGACGAGAAGCTGCGTGGTGTACCGGGTGAACTAAGAGCCATTACCGACGCGCGCGGCATACCCCTGGTGACGAACCCTGATAACATCGTGACTGAACCGCAAAAGGGCGAGGCGCTTACCCTTACCGTTGATATTGGCATGCAGCGGCAGGTGGAGGAGCTGCTCAAGGCCGGTCTGGACCGCTCCAAAAGCCAGTCCGGCAGCATTGTGGTGATGGACCCAAATACCGGAGCTATTAAAGCGATGGCGAACTATCCCAGCTATGACCCGGCCAAGATTCAAGAGGTGACCGACATTTCTGCACTGTCAAACAGTGCCGTGAGTTCGCCGCTGGAGCCGGGTTCGATTATGAAATCTCTCACAACAGCGGCGGCGCTGGATCAGGGAGTGGTGAACCCTAACTCGGCGTTTTATAACGCCGGTTTTGTGATGGTGGGCGACCGCAAAATTACTGATGTGCATGCCAGCCAGGGTACCCAAACGGTAGAATCAACCCTGGTTGAGTCGTTGAATACGGGTGCAGTCTGGCTGCTCAAGCAGATTGGCCGCGGCGACATCAATGAGCGCGGCCGTATGACTTGGAATGAGTATATGACCCGACACTACATGCTTGGACAGCCAACTGGTGTTGAGCAGGCCGGAGAAGCCGAGGGCTATATTCCGGCACCAGAAGAAAATAACCAGGGTATTGATGTGACCTACGCCAACACCTCTTTTGGGCAGGCTATGACCGCAACGCCGCTGCAAATGGGGGCGGCATTTTGCAGCATTATTAACGGGGGGATTTACTATCAGCCGCGCTTGGTGGACTACTATGGCAACAAGGCAGTTGACCCGATTGTGAAAAAATCCGATGTAGTGAGTAAGCAGACTTCAGAGCAGATGGTAGAACTTTTGCAGCGCGTGCTGGATGGAAATATTCCAAGCGCTGAGCGCAGCGGGTATATTGTGGGTGGCAAGACTGGAACGGCCGAGTTTGCTAGGCCCGAGGGCGGATATTATACCGACCGGTTTCATGGTACCTATACCGGTTTTGTGGGGGGTAATCGCCCTGAGTACGTGATTGTGGTCCGGGTGAATGACCCTAAGATTCCGGGAAATGCTGGTTATACGGCTGCAGCACCTCTGTTCCGCGATGTGTCAAATATGCTCATCGATAACTTCGGCGTGACACCGAAGGAGTAACAGGCGTATAATAATGTTCAAGAAAAGAACCAAATAAACATGAACCAAACCATACAAATATTTGTAGAACAGCAAACGCTACTCCGAATTATGATTATGAGCTTTACCGGCTTTTTCCTGAGCATGCTGCTGACGCCGATTTATACCACGCTGGCGTATAAGTACGAGTGGTGGAAAAAAGCCCGTACCGATGCTGCAACAGGGGAGAAGGCATCTGTGTACCAATCTCTGCACGGCGAGAAGCATCGCCGGCACATTCCGACCATGGCGGGCGTGATTTTTGTGACGGCTGTGGCGCTCACTACAATCTCGGGCAACCTCAGCCGCGAAGAAACCTGGCTGCCGTTGGCGGCGATGGTGGGGGCGGGGGCAATCGGTCTTTTTGACGATAT
>CAZJWS010000118.1:0-3432 GCA_964549985.1 uncultured Candidatus Saccharibacteria bacterium
CATCCAGCGCGTGCCTATTCACTGGATTGGACTTGAGCTGCTAAAGCTCAAGAAAATGGGGCTTGACTACAAGATCGGCGACCTATACCCCAGTGATAACGGCATCACCGAACTGGCCGACATCACCATCGAAAAACACAATCACAAGCTTAAAGCACCAACCGACAAGCTGCACCCCAACCTGTGGCCCGGTATCAACCCGGATAACATTCCGTATTTTGTGCCAATTTGCGGCGTAGCCAGCGGCCGTACACTCATCCACGACTGGATGTTTGAGAACCGTGCCATCTACTACACCGAGATGACCAAGATTGGTATGAACGTTGAGCTGGCCGATCCGCACCGGATTTATATCAATGGTCCAACTGCTTTTACCCACGGTGATGTGGTTTGCCCGCCCGCCCTGCGCCCCGCCAGCTTGCTGCTGATTGGTATGCTGGCTGCCCGCGGCACCTCAAATCTGCGCAACGTCTACACCATTAACCGCGGCTACGAGGACCTGGCGGAACGCCTCAACACCCTTGGTGCCCGGATTACAATCTTTCACGATATTTAACGCAGCGTATCGACAAAATTAGTGTCTACCTGGTGACGCGACCAGAAGATATAAGCAATGGCAATGATAATGAGCACCAAAAGTATGACGGTACGGTACCACTCTTTCATTGGTTCGCTCCGGTAAGCCTTGCTCTTACAACTAATCGTTCCTTTGATGTCCAGAGTGGTGTACAAGTGTAGATGGTAAGTATGTCATCGTCCGTGGCCGCCTCTACCGACAGAGCGTCTGGTTTAACGACGCTGATGTCACTGACTTGGTAGTTATACTTGTCGCTATTCCAATGTATGGTGATCTGATCGTCTAGTTTTACTTTGTCCAGGTGATAAAATACGCCTTTTTCACTGTACATAAATCGATGCCCCACGAGTACGGTATTGCTGCCGGCATCTGGAGTGCTGGTATTCTTTAGCCGCAGCACGCCATTTTTTAGCTGCCCAAGCCCGCCTTCATGAATGACTTCTTCGAGGCCAAGTTCTGGTATAAAAAGCCTGTTGTCCGTTATAGCACCATCGCTCTTTTCTTGAATGTGTGCAGTATTACTCAGCCAACGCTTTGCAGGACTTTCCTGAGTTAGGTACCAGCTTACCTGAGGAAGTAAGGGCGCCGAAATAATATATACAGCCAGCATAACAACAATCACCGTCAAAATGTTGTTAAGTACTCGCAAATCTTTGAATTTTTCAGCGTACTCTCTCATCGGCTTCATCTTATCGAATCATAGCATAAGCATTGATTAATTATGTTAGTATTGTAATATTATCTTTCTTCTTGAATTTATTACAAATCAGTGCATAATCTTGCTTATCACGGGCATGTGGGGCATTTTGGTTTTCATACAAGCAGTAAAGGAGGGGCGCTTATGACAAGTGTTATCAAACAAACCTTAAGACGAGCGATGTATCTGGCGGCAGGCCTTACATTACTCACTCAGGTGACTCTGCCTGTCGGCGTATTCGCTAGTGGTACTAGCGGTGATAGCAACGGTTCAATCAAGATAATTAAGGATGCAATCCCTAATACGAGCAACGAGATTTTTAAGTTCGAGCTCAAAAAAGGAGCCGAACTCGTTGCAAACCATCAGCTCGAAGACAATGGCAACGACAATGACGGCTGGAAGAACTCATTCCAAGAAAATAATCTGTCGCCCGGTGCTTACACCGTTACTGAAACCGACCTGCCAGGCGGCTGGAAGCTTGAGAACATTGGATGTTCTCAAGGCAGTACAGTCACCAAAGACATCGCCAATAATAAGGTTACGATCAGCCTGCAAAGTAATCAAAGTGCGACTTGTACGTTCACCAATCGGCCAGTCGGCTCAATTAGAGTGGTGAAGATGGTTGACGAGGGTTCAGGCTACCAGGACGATAACCCAAGCCAAAACGGATTCTTGTGGGGTCTGGATAACGAGGCTGCCACGCGGGCTATGGGCTCAACCGCCGCCGACCTGTTCACGAACAAGAAATACGGGGTAAAAGAAGGTGTTGTTAGTGGCTACGAGTTTACTGGCTGGTACTTTACTAGGGACGAAAATAATGATGACCAACACAAAGTCAACTGTTCTTATCCGCAAAAAACCACCTTGCCGACTGATGTAGCTGTCGAGAAGAACAAGGTAACCGAGATTACACTTTGTAACAAGAAGCTGCTCACACCAAAGGGCTCACTAAAGGTAACTAAGTTTGTTACTGGTGGTGATAAGGCATGCGATGATTTCCATTTCACCGTAAACGGCGGTTCACCAGTCCGGTTCGAGGCAGATTGTACTAATGTCGTTGCTGATTTGCCGCTTGATGCCACCTACAGTGTCGTGGAGGTTGAGGCCAATACAAACGGCTACGTAACCACCTATAGCAATCCCGGCAATCTTCTCGCCAATGATTGTGCAAACATCTCTATCACCGATGAAGTACTCGCTTTCTGCGCAATATCTAACACATACCCGCTCCCACTAAACAAGCTTGGCGGTGTGAAGTTCAACGATGCCAACAACAATGGCGAGCGTGACAATAGTGAAACCGAAGCTGGTTTAGCCAATTGGACTATTGAGCTATTTACGTGCGACAAAGAGGGTGTTGAATGTACCAAAGTTGATTCAGCAACCACAGCAACCGATGGCAGCTATTCATTCAAAGATCTAGAGGGTGGTAACTTTAAAGTTTGTGAAGTACAAAAAGCCGGCTGGACACAAACCTATCCAACTCTGCCTGCTGAATTCACACCAGATCCAGGCGACTCAATCTTCCCAACGGCTAGCAAGTGCTGGTTTGCCCCACTACTCGGACGTGGCTATAATGTCACAAATGCGGACTTCGGCAACTACCAAACTCCCACTAATCCAGAAGAGCCTGAGGAGCCACAGGAACCAGAGGAACCAAGTGAAGAGCAGTGCGTACCCGTACTGCCAGTCCTATCAGCACTCGTGAACACAAGGGCGCTTGTTCAGTCTAACAATATGATCTCTGGCTGTAAGTTCAATGATGCCAATGGCAACAACAAGTGGGATAGCGGCGAAGAGTTACTGTCTGGCTTCAACTTTGATCTCTTTACCTGCAGCAACAATGCCAACCAAATTGACACCGGCGTATGTGAAGATGTCGATCACATTGTATCCACCACAAGCGATGCAAATGGCGTCTTTGCCTTTACTGGTCTCGCCAATGGCACCTACATGGTGTGCGAAACCTTGCGCGATGGCTGGACACAGACCTATCCTGTTGACAGTTACGGTAATGCAGCTTGCTGGCTGGTACCCGTGAACAACAAGGACTGTATTGTGAACTTTGGTAACAAAGCTAAGCAGCCTGGTCACGTCCTGCCCGCCACTACTACAACTCCTGCGAAGACCCTTGCTAATACTGGTTCATCGGCAATAC
>CAZJWS010000119.1:0-3007 GCA_964549985.1 uncultured Candidatus Saccharibacteria bacterium
CCGGTGGAGCGCCGCTGTCGGCTTCTCCAAGTCGGTGATGTCCAAGATCAAGGACGCCATCAGCGACCTGCGCTGATTGAATGTCGGACTGGCGGGAGGGAGTATTCTGGTACTCATAGCAACCTCCCGCCAGCTCTGGCGCTCCTCTCTTTATTAACTTCTGCTTGTCTCTTTCCCCCGCGGTTGAAATACTTCAATCCCGAGTGAAAGAAAAACTAGTTATAGTCAAAGGCTTTGTAGGCGTCGATATCGGCCTGTACGGTGTCTAACGCCTGATTGTATGTAGCCAGCAGACCGTTATAGTGGGCCACCTGCGCATTATAGCTACTCAGGCGGCCAAGGTAACTACTGTAGGCATAACTCAAATCCGGGTTGGCAATCGTATCGCACTGGTAGGTATACGGCGACGAGTAGCTGTAAGAGTATGAATATGAATAGCTGTAGTTATATTTGTAACCGCAATCCAGCTTGGTGGCCGGCAGGCTGAGATAGTAGCTATAGGCGCTTTCTTGGGCATTATCACGATAAATCAGCTCGTTGTAGGCACTCTCCAGTGTAACGGCGCGCTGCTCCAGGTTGCTGATGCCGCCAATGATGCGGTCCTCGAGATTGCGGACAGCCACGATGCGCTGGTAACTGGCGCCTTCATTCACATCAATAATCAGCGTCGGAGCGTCGATTTTACCAGTTGCCAGGAAGTTAACCGAGAGCGGATTATCAGCCTCGGTCAGGTCGCGCAGGGCATTGATAGAAGCCGAGGGTTTGCCGTTATTATCATCGATACCCGTCGGCAGTTCGCCCGGTGCAAAGCCCGGGTTAGTCAGTTCAATCATATTGTACTTTGAGCCAAAGGCAGCGTAGCCATCCGGCACCTGCACACCCAGCGCCATATGCTGGTCCTCCGGGAACAAGAAAATACCCGTGCCATAACCGAGCGCCTGAAACAACAGGCTGCCCAGGTAAGTTTTGTCGGTACAGATGCCACTGTTTTTGTACAAGGTTTCGTAGGGGAACTGAGATAAGTCCAGGTCGCTGATGCTGGCATCGCTGAGCACCGTATTAGCTTTGGCTTCGTCGTAAGGGATGTTCTGGATAAAACAGCCCGCGAGTTCCATGACCTGATCCTGGCTAAAGTTACGCTCCTGCCCAATCTCGCTGATTTTGTCGGCCAGCAACTGGATAGTCGGGTCGCTTTGGTGAGCGTAGACGAAGCGCCGGTAATCACCATTGTTGGTGGCGCTGATTTTGGTATTGCGATAATGATAGTAATTATTGACGTTCTGATACAAGTCCAGACTGATGCTCAACTGCTCGCCCGAGTAAGTACAGTTCAGGGTGGTGGTTTTTCTGGAGAGCGGAAGCGGCGGATAAGCATTGAGTGCATAGCTCAGCGCGCCGTTAAACCAAAACAGCATGAGTAACAGCATGCTGCAAACCCCCATAGCGATACCCAGACGTTTTTTGGTGAGGCGGCGCGGACGGCGGGTGCGGACTGTTTTCGATGTTGGCAGGCGCAAACTGTAGCGTGGCGGATCTGCCGGCAGCTTCAGGCTATAGTGCGGTGCGGAATTTTTGGTTTTGGCGGGAGCTCTCATGCCAAGGCGCTACTTTCTAACAACACGCGTACCAGACAAGCTGTCATGCCAGCCCACTGGATTTTTGCCAAGGAAACTAAAGGCCTCAAAGGGAATAAACCGGCTCAGTGTCCGGCCGAGCAGTTGTTTGAATGCCGGTATATCGCCATCGGCAGTCACGACCTTGGTTGAGGTGATAAACTTGGCCAGACTCCGGCCCCAGGCATACTCGGAGAATAGGTAGTACGCAATAAAGAGCCCAAAGTATAGCAGGTAGCCCGTGCCGTTTAACTCGCCGGTTGCAGTGTCTACAAATACACCAGCCCGCAATGCATCCACAAAAATCAGAATCCCAAATAGTAAGTAGATCAACCCCAGGTCAATCAGGTAATTCAGGAAGCGGCGTGTCGATGAGGCAGGCTGCACGGCGGTAATCTGATCCAGCGCTGGCGTCGTATCCGCCTGGTCAAACCCTTCTGCCTCTAGTTTAGCCTTGAGCTTTTCGCTCAATTCAAACGGCGCACCGTTGATCTCTTCGGCCACTTGCAAATATTGCCAGGAGAGGCTTGGCTTGTCGGAGTAGTAATGCAAGATAGCCTGAATCAGATACATCTTAGCGCGGCTTTTGCCCAGAGAAGTGTCGTCCTGATACACATCGGCAATTGTATCCAGCTGTACTTGCAGGTCAATCAACAGATGCTCATCGGACAACTTCTTATCCAACATAGCTTTTTTGATTTCACCCAGCAGTTCATTAATGGCTTTGCTGTACTTGGCTCGGTCAGCAGTAGCCGCAACGGTTTTATTCATGTTGTCATAACAATAACGTACTTTGCGACCCGAGTGAAGCAAAATTATTGGTAACTAACAAACCACGGCTTGGGTTCGAGCGCCATGGTGCCCTCGGGGCTCAACACGGTTGGATCCTTTTCATAAAAATTCTTCCAGCCAAAGTACATATTTGCCGGTGCATCGCGCAGCAGCGTGCGCCAGGTGTCGAGCTTGACGTTTTGGTTGCCCTGGCCGTCCATCTGGATCACAAATCCCAATTCCGGTCGGCTGGTATCTATACTTGCCCGGTGCGCCACTCCGGATCAAGCGCCAGACCAACATGCGGCTGTTTTAACAGATTTTCGTAGATACGAGCCTGCTCCAGGAAGGTTACCCGGCCTGGTTGCAAATCCAGAATGACGTAGACACCAGCATCTCTGGCTGCCAATATCAGCGGCTCTAACTTGGCCGTATCAATCTCCTGCGAATAATCACTGTTACTCGTGGGACCGCTCGAAGCGACGGTAGCAATAATCTCAAGAGTTGGTACAATCTTTTCGTCTGCATACGGCTGATACTCGGCCGCCAGCGCTTTGACACGCTCGATAGTCGCCGCCTGATCCTGCCGCCCCAGTGCCCCAAGCACCGGCATACTTGGTGTC
>CAZJWS010000119.1:3017-3378 GCA_964549985.1 uncultured Candidatus Saccharibacteria bacterium
GTCCCATACAGACCTACGTAACGGTGGCCAGGAAAAACTTCCTGCCCGCCCCAAGGCAATTCAGGCCTCGGCGGCTTGGGCGCAGCCGGAACAGGCTGGACCTGGCTTGTTTGTATCAACGGAGTTTGGCTTAACTTTTGGCTGCGGCGTTCACTGTATGCTCCCACACTTACTATAAGCGCGCCGCATGACGCAAATAACAAGACAAACAATAATCTTATGCTGCGCGTATAAACCTTATGTTTATTCATTCCCTCCTATTATAACGGACTTGGCAGAGTGTGGTTACAATCTATCTTCTAGACTATCTATTGCTGCTTAGGTACAACAGTTCGCGAGTCTATGGCCTCAACCAATTCAG
>CAZJWS010000120.1:0-3285 GCA_964549985.1 uncultured Candidatus Saccharibacteria bacterium
TATCCCGGCACATCTCGAGCGAAAACTGCAGGCCCAGCCCTATCACCGTATTCAGATACGGCTCCAGTGCCGGGCTTTGTTTTCATCTCAAGCTGCGCCAACCTACGTCACGCTTGGAGGGCAACAGAGGATAGCATGGTTTTTTGAAGGGTTGTAATAAAAACCTTGAGCATGATCAGAACCTCCGTATAGTTATGTTTAAGATATAACAAACACGGAGGTTTTTATGACTTTGCCCAATGGTCACTGCGAAGGATTAATTAATGTTGGCCACAATGGTGTATTCCGGCCAGATGCCTTTAGTCCAACCAGCGAGATTCAGAGCACCCAAGAAGTGACCAGCTGGTACGCAGGAACAGTTACTGCCAACGTCGCAGAGGTAGAACAGGTAGATAACGGGCAAGGCACTGCCGAAAATCCGTAGATCTGCCGCCCTTACGGGGTGTACTATATTAAAGAGCCAGCAAGTGGCGGAATAAAATTCACGGAGAAAGAGTTATGAGCGGGATAGATACAGGATTTGGCGGGAATTATGCCGAGGAGTCACCGATAGCAGCCGAAGCCCGGCCGCAAGTGGGGCAACTTCGCTGGGTACGTGCCGCGCTCGACCCGAGCTTTAAACCCAAGTTTATCCCGCGCGAACACCCAAATTTACAAAAAATGCTTGAGGCACAAGGCCTGAGCCTTGATCAGGCAACTCCAAGAGTACCGCATCTTGAGTTTTACGCTGATTGGGACCGCCCGGACCATGACGAATCTTGATCAACAGTTATTTATCTGATATAATTACCTCATAAAACTAATTGTGGGACCCGTCCGTCCGCAGGACAAGCCGGGGTTTGCACCACAAAGGGATAAGTTTATGAATGAGCGGTTGCAATTACCGGATCCAGAAGAAATAGTGATCTCTGAAGAAGAAATCCTAGAGCGCGCCATGTCAGGCAAGAGCAGAATTCGTAGGATCATGAAAGCAGGCCTGATTGGCAGTGCAGCAGGTCTTCCGGCCACAATAATAAGCCCTGCTGTTGGTGCAATAGTGGGCGGATCTGTAGCATCTGGAGTATCAAGAGCTTTAACTATGCGAGGTCGTGACCAAGCTGAAGTGGAATTACTGCGCGAGTATAGCGAAACTAACGACCAGTAGTATAATAGTATATAAAAGTAATTGTGGGACCCGTCCGTCCGCAGGACAGCCGGGGTTTGCACCACGAAAGGAATAAGTTATGGCTGAAACTAAAGCCGATTTACTAAAAAAAGCTGCCGAACTTGGGCTGAAAGACATCACCCCAAAGAGCACCATGGCAGAAATGCGTGAAGCTATTGCTGCCGCTACCAATAAACAGAAAGGAGGGAAAGATGGGACTGCTGAAGAAAGCAATGCAACTGAGAGTCAAGCAGATCAACAAACAACCGAAGAAGTAAAAGTACCTACTACTGGGGTAGCCAAGGCCGGCAAGCGCAGTGCCAAGGCCACCCGCGAGGCCGAAGAAGCCGAAGCCAAGGAGGCACGCAAAGCAGAAACAGCCGTGGCGGCAGAAGCGCCAAAGGCTCCAAAGCCAAAGACCCGCTCACGCCTGGAGCGCGCCGGCAAAAAGCTCCGCGAAGCTGCTAAACTAGTCGAAAAAGACAAGCAGTACACCTTGGCCGAAGCCGTAGAGCTCGCCACCAAGACCAGCACCACCAAATTTGATGCAACCGTAGAAGTCCACATCAACCTGAACGTCGACCCTCGCCAGGCCGACCAGAACCTGCGTGATAACTTTGTCTTGCCAAACGGTACCGGCAAAACCGTCCGCGTGGCCGTCTTTGACGACGAAAAAGCCGCCGGTGCAGATATCAGTGGTGTCGAGACTATCACCAAGGCACTAGACAAGGGCGAAATCAACTTTGACATTCTTATCGCCACTCCGGCCACTATGGCTAAGCTTGGTAAGTACGCCCGCGTACTTGGCCCCAAGGGTCTGATGCCAAACCCCAAGAGCGGCACCGTTACCACTGATGTTGCCAAGGCCGTAGAACAGGCCAAAGCCGGCCGGGTAGAATACCGTGTAGACTCAACCGGTATCGTCCACCTTGGCGTGGGCAAAGTGTCATTTGGCGCACCAAAGCTGCTTGAGAACGTGCAGGCCGTGTTTGCCAGCGTCAAAGCTGCCAAACCTGCTTCCATCAAGGGCAATTACGTAAAGAACATCACCGTCAGCACCAGTATGGGCCCCGGTATCAAAGTCGCGGTCAGCGAACTGTAGCCAGATAATCTTCATACAAAAGAAATACGTATTTTAATACGTATTTCTTTTTAATTGACTACAAAGATCATCACAAACCGGGGCTAATCCCTTGGGTATTATCCATCAAGACCGCTCTCTATTTTTTACAACATGTTTATGCTTGTGGTGCAAAACCCTTGTACGCTACACTGTCTACAAACCAAGAGAGGGGAAGACTTTGGGGGTATTCAGTAATATTCAGATTCGCCAGGCCATTGATGATGGTCATATTGTCTGCGCGCCATTTGATCCAAAACACGTCAGCCAGGCTTCGCTGGATGTCACACTCGGCTATCACTTTTACCGCGTTGAGCGTGCCAACGAGCGTACTATTTATAATCCATTTGATCGTGAAGATGTAGAGCGCTACTTTGACGGCCCCTACAAAGCCATGCCCCATGCCGAGTGGTGCAAGCTCAACGGCATCGCCCCGCTCAAGAATATCCCGCTCGACCACCCGGTCATCGCTCTCAAACCGGGTGAACGCATCCTGGCCCACACCCACGAATTCTTTGGTATCAAGCCGCCGGGTGCCTGCGAGGTCAAAAGCCGGTCGTCTTGGGGCCGCAACGGTGTGGCTGTCTGTTTTGACGCCGGCTGGATCGACCCGGGTTACGTGAATCGCCTGACTCTGGAAATTTTTAACCTGAACCAACGCGAAACCATTCTATTGCCAGTTGGCGAACGTATTGCACAGATCGTGTTCCACGAAACCGGCGAGGTCGAAGGCAACTACGGCAAGGGCCGCGACAGCGGCTTTAGCGGCAAATACCAAACCGGCACCGACTTCAAGACCATCATGACCACCTGGGACCCATCACAAATGCTGCCAAAGGCCTACCGTGATGAGCGCCGCATGCCGGAGATTATCGAGGGAATTAGCTATGAGTGAGCATAGGGGCGCATACGTGACCATTGACGGCGGTGAGGGCGGCGGCAAATCATCGCAGGCTATCAAACTAGCCGAGAGAACGGGAGCATTCCTGACCAGGGAGCCGGGCGGCACACGTGCAGGCAG
>CAZJWS010000121.1:0-1976 GCA_964549985.1 uncultured Candidatus Saccharibacteria bacterium
CAGACTCGGTACCGCCAGCAGTAAAGATAATCTCCGATGTCTTCACATCAAGCTCACGGGCAACCACCTGGCGTGCCGCCGTCAAATCCTGCTTAACCCCTTGTGCTGCCAGATACAGTGCCGAAGGATTATAGAACTTGTCCGCAAAATACGGCCTCATTGCCTCTAGCACCGTCTCGGACATCGGTGTTGCAGCTGCATAATCGAAATAATGCTTAGTCATTTTCCGTTTTCCGTTCACCATTTACCGTACATAATCCGTTCACCGTTTTCCAGACAGCTGACCGTAAATGGTTCAGGGAAAACATATGGTAAATGGATACCGGTAAATAGTTAATGGCCTACAGGTAGGCGGCGTACAGTTCGTTACGCACCCGATCGTCGTACCGAATAATAGCTTCACGCAGGCGCAGGGCCTCGCTCTGACCAATGCGCTGATAGCCCTGCCCGTCCTGGGCCTTAAGTACCCCTGTTGGACGTACATCATAACGAGTGGTGCGAATCTGGCGCTTGCCGCGCTCGTCAACCCACTCTTCATGCCAAATCCAGGTGTGCTCGTCCAGGCAAAAGAATTCACGGCGGCCACCGGGAGCAACCGGGCCAAACAGCTCGCCGCCAATCTTGGCCTCGCGGCGGATGAGGGCGCTGTATAGATTGGCCTCACGCTGTGCATGACGCTGGGCGGCATTGCTGGCAAAGAATTTCTTGAGCAACATTAGCCTTGGCTCCTTGCTTCCTGTTCAAAGCGCCGGGCCTCTTCGATACGACGACGCTGATCAATCTCATCAGGAGTAAGCGGCTCTCCGCTCACCGCCTCGGTCACAGGCTGCTCCACCGGCTGCTCAGTTGGCACCCTAAGGGCCGGCACCGCATGCTGCACAATCTGGTTGCCAGTTACTGCCGGGCCAGCAGGGGGCGTAAACTCAACCGTTTGGCTGACTGCCGGGCCAGCAGGCTGCCGGGGCGTAAAGGTGTCGCGAACCGTCATAAATTGCATATTATCAAGAACAGCAACACTGTAGTGCCTGGCCTGGGCAACCTCGCCGGCTCGGCGGGCCACTATTGCAGGTGCTTGTCTCTCGGGGTTGTAAGTATTTTCACTCATAGTCTGAATAATTCCCTTGCGTTAGCGGTTGTGGCTGCTGCCAGCTCTTCGAAGTTTTCATTCCGAAGCTCTGCCAGAAATTCACCCACCGTCCGCACATACTTGGGCTCGCCAATTTTACCACGAAACGGATTTGGAGTCAAGAAAGGCGCATCTGTTTCAAGGAGTAAGCGGTCTAAGGGGATGTGTGCGGCCGCTTCGAGCTGTTTTGTACGCTTTGTAAAGGTCATAATGCCGTTCAGGCCTACATACAGCCCCCTGGACAAGATTTGTTCCAAATCGGCTGATCCGGAGGTAAAGCTGTGTACCACCCCTCTCAGGCCCTTATATTCGTCAAAAATAGGCCAAAAATCTTCAAAGGCATCGCGGATATGGAAAATCAGCGGCAAATTATGCTCCACCGCCAGATCCAGCTGAAAACGAAGCAACTTCTTTTGATCCTCTTTGGGCGAATTTTCGTAATAATAATCCAGCCCCGTCTCGCCAATTGCCACCACTTTGGGCTTATCTGCCAAATCACGGAACCGCTGGAGGGCATGATGATCATGCACATAGCGGGCACCCTCGTGCGGATGCAGGCCGATACTGGCCCAGACATTGTCGTGGGCTGCGGCAAAAGCTACCGCCGCCTGGCTATCATGCAGTGCGCAACCTACTGCCATAAAGCGATTTACACCCCAGGATTTGGCGTCCGCCATAGCCTGCAGTGGATCCAGTGCGTAATCAGCAAACTGGATATGACAGTGCGTATCGAATAGTTCAATTCCCGGCGTCTCGTCCATACTTTGGCATTATACGCCGATTTTTTAATTTGTGTGATAAATATCACACAAAACCTTTTCTAGCGAAGGGCTAACCAGATGTTTCACGG
>CAZJWS010000121.1:1986-3276 GCA_964549985.1 uncultured Candidatus Saccharibacteria bacterium
TACCCTGGCGGACCCGTGCACGCACCTTAGTAGAGGAAATGCCTCTGTCTACAAAGTTTAAATGCCTGATTTGCATAGACTGCGCGGGAAGTGTGCGGCCTGCCCGAGACACCAGGATCATCCCTAGGCTACGCCGAAGTTCCTCGCCTCCGTTCCAGTGCGGCATATCTTGGTAACTATCAGCGCCAAAAATAAACCAGAAATTGTGCTTAGGGTACGCCTGGCGCAGAGCGGCAACGGTGTTATGGGTTTGCGTGGGCTTTGGCAACCGCATTTCAAAATCAGTTATTTTTAGACGCGGATTGTCATTAAACGTACCTTGCAGGACAAGTTTTAGTAGCTCCAGCCTAATATCGTCATCTTGCATACCTGGCTTATCGGTCCGAACACCGGATGGCATCACCCACACCTCGTCTATATCTGAGCGATCTAGACAAGCCTGGATGATTCCTTCGTGCGATAACGTGGGTGGATCAAAAGTTCCTCCAAAAACAGCGATTTCCATAACCTATCCTTTCTTGTTAGTGTAGTATTGACACTAATTATAATTCTATGTATCATAAAAGTAAATAGTGTTTAAAGTACACTATTAAAGTAAACAACAGCTAGGAGTAAACTATGAACACCTTACAAACAGAAATTATTCAGGACCTGGGTGTCCGTCCCGAGATTAACCCGGCAGAAGAAATAGAACGCCGCACCGCCTTTTTGGCGGATTACCTGGGCGAGACGGGCTTGCAGGGCTACACCCTTGGTATCTCTGGCGGCCAAGACTCGCTGCTGGCTGGGCTCCTGGCACAGCGAGCGGTAAACAAACGCCGAGCAGCCGGAATTGAAGCAAGTTTTCACGCCCTGCTCCTTCCTTATGGCAACCAGGCCGACCGGCAAGATGCCCTGCTCGCCTGTGATGTTATCAAGCCCGATTTTGTGCACGATCTGGATATAAAAACGGGCACCGATGCCCTTGCCGAAACTTATGGCAAGGCCGAAGGCCGCCCTATGCGCGACTTTGATAAGGGTAATGTCAAAGCCCGTATGCGCATGATTACACACTATGCGGTAGCCAGTGAGCACGAACTACTGGTTCTTGGTACCGTTCATGCTGCCGAGGCCGTAACGGGCTTTTTCACCAAATTTGGTGATGGTGGCGCTGATGTTCTGCCGCTCTCCGGCCTTAACAAACGCCAGGGCCGCCAGATGCTCAAACTCCTTGGCGTACCGGAGATATTCACCGCCAAGCAGCCAACTGCCGACCTGCTTGACAATAAGCCCGGCCAAACTGACGAAAGC
>CAZJWS010000122.1:0-3238 GCA_964549985.1 uncultured Candidatus Saccharibacteria bacterium
GGCCAGCTATTAGCAGCCCGGCAATCAGTAATCCCGCGAAAATAATCGGCCACGGAATCACCCAAAAGGTTAACACCGCCTCTACCGGTACATCACGCTGCCCATCATCGTATACCACCAACGCCGTTGCTTTGTACTTTCCCCAGCGCAGCTTGCTGCTTTCAGATAAGCCCCATGTCAGACTGCGTTTTGGCGTACCATCATCGTTTTTGAGCATCTGGCCGTCTTGTTCGACATCTTCGTAGCGCGGAAAACCGTCATTCCAGGCAGCACCGAACGTCCTGGCCGAATCGGGCAAAATGTTACCGCGAGCTTCGTTTATAGGCAGCACGGCTACTTGTTCGTCACCTTTGGTGATAAAAATACTACCTGACGGTATTAGATGAATGTTGCCGGCGTTATGCAGGCTTATAGTAAACTCAGCCGGCAGAAACTCGTAAACCGATTTACTGGCGGCAAATTCCAGTATCTCTACTCGGCGCAGCGCGTTCGGCGAGCGCACCTCGAGCAATACCAATATAGCGGTGCCGCCATGAACAGCCGCGCCCTCTTCGGCTTCGGCATCAGCCGCCCGCTGGAAAGTAACGGCGTAGTAGTAACCGAGCGCTCCCTCTGGCGGTACATCAATAGTCATCTGGATGGTATTCCAGACATTCGGCTCGGCGGTAAAGATATCTTCTGAGAAACTCACCCAGTCAAAATAATCATCGCCTGGCTCGCGGTCGGCCAGACGCGGCTGGCCAGTGGTATCGTTAGCGGTAAACTTCAGCAGACCTACCTGTAGGCGCTCAGTTTGTGTACCGCTATTGCGAATCCGCAAATCGGTAGTCACCGTCTCGCCCGGGTTGGTAATCAGATTAATCGGCAGCGGCGAAGTCGTCAGATTCAGCGCGCCGCTACTATCTTGGGCACTGGCACGCGACAAAGCGAACAAGGTGATGCTAACCAGCACCAGCAGGCTCAAAAACCCCGAAAACACACCCCGCTTGTTCATCTAAATCAATTATACTTTATACAAAAGTAAAAATACCCACCCACCCCTGTAAAAATTAACAAATAAATATAAGGATTTGCTGCTTCAGATGAAGAAGTCGTTACTTTGATTCCTTAAAAAGAGCCTGCCCCTATTATCGTCCAGGTGTCGGTGTAATCTATACCAGCTGGCGTAAAAGCATTAATCCCTGACTTGCCGCGCAGAGTCAAAATATCTCCATTGGCCGTACCGTTGGCGCTGGCTATTTGACGAAAAGCCGTGTCCAGGCCGGAACCATTGTTATCCGCGCCGGTACCTGCATAAGCTGACATCACAGTGACTGTGCCGCCGCCGCCTGCATCAGTGGCCTGCACACCCAACACGTAGCCCTCGACGTTGGTAGCCAGAGTCGCCGCCGTACCAGGCGTGGTAGAGGCAATGGTGTGGCCGGCGGCAGCCGAAGTTAGGCCTACATTAGAGTCACGTGCCCAGGCAATCCAGCCGCCAGTAGCGTTGGTAGTAATCGTAACGGTACGCGGCGTCGTATGTATAACCGCAGCGCTATCGAGGTTGGCGACGAAGCTGGTGGTATTCGCGTCTAATACAAAGTTAAAGCTAGGCGGTACAATGGCGTTGACTACAATCTGGTCATCACTGATAACCCGCGCGCCAATGACTGTATTGTCTATGATGGCATCACCCGCGTCACGGGTCGCAACTGCAACCGAGTAAATACCGGATGTAGGGTTAGTAATGGGATCGTTGGTACTGGTACGGCCGATATCAACACAATACGAGGTAGTAGCCGTCAGGTTGCTAACACCTGTAATAGTTATATTCTTACTGCTTGCGGTGTTGCTGCCAGTTGCCACCAGCGTACCAGGCAGTGATGTGGCGCCACAACTAGCAGCCGTAGCCGTCAGGTTGCTGGTAGCTACGGTATAGGCATCTGGAAACCCGATATGTACCGATGTTTCGGTAGCGCTGTTGCCGGACGGCACGGTAAATTGCAGGCGAAAAGTCGTGGCCGTGCTTGCGCTCATCCGGTTAAACCGGATGTGCGTGCCCGTTAGTCCTGCCGCTTCGACTCTGAATCCGCTGGTCGCGATAAGTGTTACAAACAAAAACAGCACTGCTATGGCAATGCGCAGAATGCGATTATGTTGTATGGCAGAACCCATCACAACACCCACTTCCTACTGCAAATCCAGCCTGGCGTGTCATTTGACAGTTTCGCTTCGCACCGTACCAATAGGTACGCTTTGTCACGAGAACTGTCAAATGACACTGCCAGGGCTGTATTTTCGTATACGAAAATGGTGTTGTGATGGGTTCTAGTTTTCACGCTATTTTTTAAGGCCTTTTTTGTTTTAGCGAATTGCCATAATGATAGTAGAAAAACACTTACGCTGTCAATAGGGGTTGCTTATCTGATGCGAAAACCTGTGCATAACTATTTGGGGGTGTTCTTGGGGTTAAGCACCAAAGTCCTTATAACTTCTTCAGATGAAGAAGCAAGTCGTTCCAACATTTGTACTTGAGCTTGATAAAGCTCTGGTCACATACAATTCTTAGTCCGGGAGAGCCACAGACAGTTCCTGCGTACACTAACCACTGTCAAGCACGCATTTGAGCCAAAGGTAATTTTCGTCAAGATGGGGCTTCCATTCCGGCGGCGTATAGTCTGATACGACAAAGGAATGTCCTTGTCTAAGGGCAAATTACCACTCTCAAAACAAGCACGCGCATAGGTCGGAGGAAATTTAAAAACTTCCTGCCCCAATAATGGTCCAAGTGTCAGTGTAGTCTACGCCTGCCGGTGTGAGTGCTGCGATAGCCGCTTTGCCGAGCAATGTCAGCACATCACCGTTGGCTGTGCCGCTGGCGCTGGCTATTTGACGAAAAGTCGTATCCAGGCCAGAGCCGTCATCATCAGCATTGGTACCCTCGTAAGCACCTACTACTGTGACTGTACCGCCGCCGCCCGCATCGGTGGCTTCAACACCCAGGACATAGCCCTCAGTACCAGGCGTCAGCGTCGCACCCGTGCCGGGCGTGGTAGAGGCAATGGTATGACCGGCTGCAGCTGAGGTCAGCCCAATATTACTGCTACGCGCCCAGGCAATCCACCCCTGGGTAGCGTTGGTGGTAATCGTAACGGTTCGCGGGTCGGTAAAGATTACGTCGCCGCTTTCGAGATTGCTGGCAAAGCTGGTGGCGTTGCCATCCAGCACAAAGTTAAAGCTCGGTGGTACAACAGCACTT
>CAZJWS010000123.1:0-444 GCA_964549985.1 uncultured Candidatus Saccharibacteria bacterium
AGCTTGGCCTCAACCCGTGTGATTTCGGCCGTCAGGTTAGCCTCGACTGAATCAATCCTGGCCTCAACCTTATCAAACCTTGCATTTATAAGATTAAGGGCGTCGCCAACAATCTCGCCAACAACTTCGCCGACTACACGGCCGACTATTTCTTCGACATCATTTTTGGTAATTGGCGGTTCGTCTGTCATAGACTTATTTTACTTCCCGGCCCGGTTTTTGCAAATGGCCGTTAGTCGTCCTTGTAGAGCTTTTCTACCTTGGCCTCAGAAATGCGGCCAACCTTGTTCTTGAGGCCGTCGATTGTCACTAGGAATGTTCGGGCCAGAAATGCAAACTTATCTTCGGTATCCATCCGCAGTATGGGCAGCCCTGTAAAAGTCTGTTTGCCCACGTTGCGCTCCAGCATGGCAACACTGGACTTGATGGCGGTGTGCTCAAAGC
>CAZJWS010000123.1:454-3210 GCA_964549985.1 uncultured Candidatus Saccharibacteria bacterium
AGCTGAAATTCTCGATGCGGCCATGACAGACATCGCGCAGCTCGCGGAAGATGTGCAGGTCACGCCAGAGGTTGTGGCTAATCACGCCAGTACGAAAGGCAAGATCTATCTGTGACTCAAAAGTATTGGCTACACTCCCTAGCAGCGTATCTTCCTTTTGATTACTTGGCACCAGCACGTTGCGGAGCATTTCCTGCAGGCTGCGCTCGATGGCCGCTACATAGATGAGGACTTTGGCCCGCGGCGTCTCGCCCTTTACTAAACCTTCAGCACGTTCAAGCGCAGCAAAGAACTCCTCGCGCTCATTGACCACAATTTTGCTACTCTTTGTATTCTCTGTACCGCTGCCGGAGTTGACGTCGATAAACTGTATGTCTTTTGGCATTATCTTTCCCTCGTTTACCTTATTGTAGCACAAGCGTTTGCGAATTCATCCTAAGACAAAGCTTGTGGTTTAAAGCGTATGATGGTATAAGATAATCTTATGTTTGACGGAGTTATCGCTCATTCTATGCATTACCCAGATACAGAACCGCTGAGGGGTGCTGAGCTTAAAGAGGCGGTGGCCGCTATTGAAGCTGGTACGCCTATCAGCCCCACAACCGGCGAGCGTATGTTCGCTACGGACTTGCACGAAGATAAGTCCGAGTCGGGTATTCGTAAGTTTCAGGGTGTAGTTGCACTGCTGGGTGCAAATGTAGCCGTGCAGACAACTCTGGATATGAAGGGTGACGCCCTTCCCGAGCTGAGTACGCTCCCAGCCTGGCTTCATCAGGCACTCAGTAATATTTACGGACTTTACCCGTTTGGCCGCGATGAAGTAGCTTCGGCCGCACTGCGTGATCATATACCAGAGCTACTGCTGGGTGCCGCAATCTTGGGTTCATTCGACGCTTTAAGAACTTCTATTCGTACCCGGCGGTTTCAGACTCGGGCCCGCGCCGCGCAGCATGAGTTTGCAGAGCGGGTTGCCTCTGGTACGCAGCCGTGGCAGATTGAACCAGGCTCAACCGTGGCCTTTGTGGGCAATGGAGATCCGCTTGCTCACCGGCTTGCCCAGCAGCATCCGCATGAAATTATACAAATTGCCCATAAGCGTATCGAGGGACCCTGGACATATCTGCCGGCAGACGGACTGCGCAGTGACACAGAACGTGCACTACGCCTGGCCGATATTGCAAATGCGGGCGAGATCCTTTTTCTGCCTACAAAAACTTCCCAGGAATTTTTGCCCGGCCCTACTGATCATGACATAAGCATTGACCGCATGATCAGCTATATAGATACCGCTGATGATCTGTGTCGAAAGATGGGAGTGCCACCGCGGCCGGTAATTATCGTTGGCGACAAAGAACAGGCAGAATGGTATGGCAAAGCTACAGACAGCAGTAAGCGCAGCCTGACCAAAACCGGCTCCACCCTGGAGCAGCGGCTTGACGGCAAGGCCGAAAAGCGCGGCTGCGATATTACCATTATCGACCCAACTGACGTTGTTATCGATGTGATCTGCAGAATTGCCGATGGTAGAAATATAGAATTCCAGGGCACCGGCCACAGTGTTGAAACATACAAAGATAAGTTTTTCAGGTCACTCATTGGACTGACCAATCCTGATGCAAACCTACCGCCGATCAGCGTCATCTACAACAATAACGACCTCCCAACAGCAGGATGGGATTATGACGGCATAGAGCAGGATGTCATTCCGATTATCCTCGACCCTTCTCAACGCGAGCCGCTTATTCGGAAGGGCATCCCCGAAGACCGCATTATTGTGGTTTCTGATACGGTGATACAAGCCACGGCTGATTTATTCAAAAAGTAGCTACGATGCTAAACGAAGATTGCTATAAATAATAAGCTTAAGCCCTGCAGTATCTGCGGAGCAGATTACTACGAGGGCCAGCGGCATACTAGTAAAGTTTTGGTGCGCGAGAGAGGACTTGAACCTCCACGCCACGGGGGCACGTGCTCCTAAGGCACGCGTGTATACCAATTTCACCACTCGCGCATCCAAAAGCTTACTAGTATGTTAAATACCTGCCAATTTTACCGCATCCGCTTGTCGAAGCGTAAGGCTTGGGCTGCCTGTTTGCTGGCAAAAAAATTTGTCCAACAAATTTGCCAACCCACGTCCAGCCTTCTCCTCTAAAAATGGCAAACCCTCTTGCCGTTTTGGGACAGGAAGTTTGCTCCTTTCAAATTCGAGAATCCTCTCTCGAATTTGGTTAAGACAAGAGGAATTTTAGCATTGTAACCTGTCTTTGTACACAGCAGGCTCTATGACACCTGACCGTTATTGCACTGAGCTGCCCTGCAAGCTAGAATGTGCTTAAGCATAAGGAGACAAATTTGAAACAGAGGGTAGCACTGCTGAAGCCAGCGGCATTACTGGGAGTAGCCGTACTTGCCCTTTCAATTGCCCTGGCTAGTTCACAGGCAATTCCAAGTGTTAAGTTTGAGGCTGAAGCAGGCAGCAATCGCACCGGCCAAACCCAAGTTGCCAATAATGACTCTACTGCTTCCGGTGGCAGCTACCTAGCCTTTACGCAGAGCGGTGGCGAACAAACCGGCGTCTGGCAAAGCGTAACCCCTGGTAATATGCCACTGAGTGGTGGCGGATGCGATAGTTACGGGGTGATCAGCATGGAAGTTGATCCTAAGCGTCCCAGCGATATCTACACCATGGCCGACTGCCAAGGCATCTGGAAGTCAACCGATTACGGCAAAACCTGGCAGGGCCCGCTCAATACCGG
>CAZJWS010000124.1:0-3205 GCA_964549985.1 uncultured Candidatus Saccharibacteria bacterium
GCCCGGCCTTGTCAGCCTTGCGCGCCAGGGTGTGCATAATGTCGTCAGCCTCGTAATCATCCAGTTCGTACAGCGGCCAGCCAAAAGCTTTGAGCAAATCGTGCAAGATAGGAATCTGCGCATAAAAATCCGGCGGTGCAAGTTTGCGCCCAGCTTTGTAATCAGGATAAATCTTGAGGCGCGAGCGGATATTGGTCTTGGGCTTGTCCCACGCCACCGCCACATATTCGGGGTCAAACTTCTTGATCAGCTCCAGAGCCAAGGCCGCAAAGCCGTACACCCCGCCCGTCGGCGTGCCGTCTTTGGTGCTGAGATTCGGCATGGCATAATAGCCACGATAGAACACTGACTTACCATCGATAATTGCTAACTTCTTGCGTGCTTCAGACATAACCCTAAGTATACGCGTCCTATAGGGTGAACAAAACCATGAACACTTTGTGTCATTATTGGAGTTTACCTGAAACTACAGTAGCGACTGCGCCAGTTCAGTCAGAGCCGGATAACACGTAAGACTGGCTACGACTTCATCGGCTGCACGATACATTTCACTGTCAAATTCTCCATAGATTGGGGCAATGGTGACCTCATCACCAAGATAGGACAGGATATTGCACGCTGCCGTACAGTTCAAGACACCACCTTGAACCTCATGCTCTTCTCCGCCAAGCCGTACAAAATTGACTGACCCATGCGCTTTTACGGCGAGCCGGGCCAATACAGGGGCCGTAGTCACCGAGCCCAGCTCATCATCAAATTCAATAACCTCCATAGGATTGGGAATCTCCAGCGGAGGAGCAAACATAATAGCCAGCTGCTGGCTTGTTGCTATCTCCCACACATCAAGGCGCGGAATGCTCAGCGGAGCCGTCTCCGAAGGAGTAAACGCACAAATAATCCCCTCTGAGAGGAGCTCTTCATTGGCTGCCGTAGCCAGGTCATGCATACTAGCCGCGTCCTGAATTGCCAGTAAATTATCCAATGTAGGATGTAGACCAAATTCTGCCATTGGATATTTTTATACCCCCATCAAGGGTAATTTGCAAGCAAAAGCAGTTTAGCCCTAGCCACCTGGCTGTGGTTGCGGCACACAACTGCCGTTGTTCACGCTGATATTCACGTTAGTTGAGCTTGCATTGCTGGCATTGCCGCTAGTGGCTGAGCCGCCATTGGTATTGCCCTGCACCACCGCATTGCCGGATTGGGCATGCTGATTAGTCTGCGAGTGAATATTTACATTAGTGTTGTTAGTACAAGTGACCGTATGGCCGCCATCATCAGGCGGTTCTGGCGGCACGCCTGATCCCTGTATGCCAATAACGTTGCCCGACAATCTCACCATATTCGAAGTAGCAGCCAAGGCGGGCGCCGCTACACCCAATACCAGTACTGCCGTCCCCACCACTGCAAACACAGCTAGTGGCACCCCATGATGACGAGGCTGATGTAATCTGCTCGCGGTGATTTCTGGAGCAATGTAGGGCCGTATCCGCCGGTAATAATCAGCAAGCCGTTTTGTCTCGCCAAATATAAGCCACAAAGCTGGAAGCCAGATAACTATCAGCAGCCCGGGAATTGTAAAAAGAAAGTCTACCGCCCGGCCAACCACTGGCACAGCAACTTCCTGCTTGCCTACTACCATTGCCTCGTTAAATGCCCTGTCGGCACTGTGATTAGCATCACCCTTGGTGACAAACACGCGCTGCTGGCCATCCTTTATCTCAGCAATTCTGTGGGTAATAGTCTGCTTGGGATTGCTGGGATCCATGTACGTGATGACATCCCCGATCCGGTATTCGGATGCGGGGATGCTGTGCACGAGCACAAGATCACCAGTGCTCAGCGCAGGTTCCATACTGCCAGACTGCACGGAAAATATTTTCCATCCGGTTGGCAGAATCAGCGTCAACATTGCCAAGCCAAACGCTATGAACAGCGTAGTTATGCTTATGTTAGCTGCGAGTTGGAACCTGCGTGACATGAGCTACCCCCTCCTAGAATTAGTCGGTTGTTGATTCTGTTGGAGGAGTAGCTGGAGGAACTTCTTCCCCAGGTGCTTCTGAGTCGCCCTGGAACACGAGGTCGAATGGCCCAAGCTCCGTACCAGTCTCGGTTACATCAACATCGTCGTCGATCTTAACCGTCACCTGGTAGTTTGCAGCATTGGTTGCGTCTTCGCCTACAACACCTTGTGCACCTGCTGCAAGCGGGCCACATGGCAGCGCGACACCAGCCACTAATTCACTTAGTGTTGCAGAAACTGTTTCCGCACAAGCACCCGTGAACTTGAGCGTGACGTCATCAGCAGAGAGATCTCCCTCAACCGAACCATCCCCTAATCCGCTAGGCAGTGCATTGATCTTTGCCGTGAGATTAAGATCTACGTTGCCTGTATTCTTGAAGTAGAATGGAAACGGTGTAGATGATCCGCCCGGATCAAGTTCCGTAAAGCTAAATCCTGGCGCCTCTGGCTGGAATTCATTGGCTTCAGCATCCCAAATTAAAAGCTCTGCCGTAGCACTTCTTGTACCGATGAGGTTGTTCGATAGCACCGCCTCATTTGAAATCGCGGCAAATGTTGCCCCCGTCACTAACGCCACCACCGATCCAATCACCGCGACCGCGCGGACAACTGGATTGATATGACTGATTGATAATGCCTTCATAGATTCCCCTCCGTTAAACCGGCACCAGGCCGTCGGCCTCCTATCCAACCCGAGTTTTACGTGCCTGATTTTTCTTCGCAAGCCTACCAACGAGTCAAAACCCGCCGTGCAAAGTCATATCAGGGATGTCAAAACAAGTTGCGTTATGCCAAGTACCGGAAATTACATGTAACGCAGCCTTTATTAAAAACCTTAAGCCAACCTGAGAAAGTAAGAAATTTTATAGAGCAAGTGTGTTAAAACAGGGGTAGCAAATAATTCAATTAGCGATAGCCCTCGGCCTGTAAATCAAACATCTCTTTGTACAAACCGCCATGCGCCATCAGCTCCTCGTGGCTGCCATACTCGGTAATTTTGCCATTATCCATCACGATAACTTTGTCTGCTTTGCGCACCGTGCTAAATCGGTGGCTTACGATCAATGTCGTCCGGCCTGCATGCGCCTGATAGATGTTGTTAAAAATATTGTACTCCGCCTTGGCGTCAATCGCACTTGTAGGCTCGTCCAAGATCATGATGTCACCACCACGCAGAATTGC
>CAZJWS010000125.1:0-1729 GCA_964549985.1 uncultured Candidatus Saccharibacteria bacterium
CGCGTTCGGTCGAGGCCGGGGTGTCCTGTGTCAGGAGATCGACGGTGTGCGTGTTGCGGAGCTGCAGCAGGTCGTGATCGAGGTCCGACCCAATTCCAGGGCCATCCCGGTCGAGTTCACGGTGCAGATCTTCGAGCATCTCTCGCTCGGGTTCATGATCAGCCGGAACGATCCGGATGAGATCGTGCGTCGGACAGCAGAAGCAACTCCGCTCCAGCGCGAATACCTAAGGTACGACGGCTACGTCGTCGGCAGTGGTCCGCCAGCGCCCCGAGCAATGACCTACAGATAAGCGTTAGCCGGCAGGCGATCAGCGTCACACCCGTGACCCGCCTGCCGGCTACACCGCCCCTTGCCACTGTTTCCCTGCCTACTTCTTTTACTTTTATTACAAGCTTATTCCAATTAAAAACGACCTCCATTGTAGAGGTCGTTTTTAATTGGCGGAGAGAGAGGGATTCGAACCCTCGTAGGTTTTTACGCCTAACACGATTTCGAGTCGTGCGCCTTCAACCAGCTCAGCCACCTCTCCTTCCCGGCTATTATATCAGAGGTGGAACAGATTAGAGTTGGATTTTTGGCGGTTCTTTTGTGGGCCTAGCCTCGACGGGCTTTGGTGTTTCGGTAGGTTCAGGCTTCTTGGCAGCCGGGTCAACTTTGGGCGAGTCATCAATGGGCGGCTCGGGGTCGGTCGACTGCTTTAACTTCGGTACTTTAGTACGGCGGAAGAAGTGAGCAAATAGCCACATCCCGGCACCAAGCGCAGCAAATCCAATCGCATACCAGAGCAGCAGGCTGCTGATATCCTGGTAAATAACCTGCACCAAGTGAGCGGTCAGCTCCTGTGCGGCGTTTGTATCACCGGCTAGGTTGGATACGCGCTGTCCGAGCCAGCTGTTGCCGCGATTGAATATCAGGTAAGTAATCCCCAGGAATACACCGTTAGAGATCAGGATCACCCCTACTCGTTTCAGTCCAGCCCGCTTGCGGCTACTCAGGAACACAATCCCCAGCGCGCTCAGTATTGCTGCCAGACCATAGAGATACGGTGCCATCGTGGCAATCTTGTAAGCGGTCTGCATTACCTTAAAATCAGGAGCATTATCGAGTGTAACCTGTTGGCCGTCTTGCTCAACCTTTACATCGTCGCCGGTAAATGTGGTTTGCCCCAGAAACTCCTCGCTGCTCAGAAGCTTGTTGCGCAGCTCAGCGCCAGCCGCATCAACATCAACACCTGGGGGCAAGCAAGCCGCCGTCATTACATCAAACCCATTTGCCTGCATCTCCTGCAGCTGCGCGGTAGTACACGCCGGCAGCGCTTTGGCGCGGCTGATAGCATAATTACCGATGCCATCAGCCAATTTTTGTTTGGCATCATTGATATCTACCACAAAACTGGGCTTGTCAGCGGAGCCGTCCAGCCAGGCATAGGTACCGTCGAGCACTTTTTCTACATTAGTTTTTAAAAACCCTGGCGAAAAAGCATCCTTGGCAATAGCCTGAACCTGCGGGTCATCAACCGGTAGCGTGCTGCCATCTTGTTCGGCCATGCTCTTGCTGGCGGATTCCAGTGCTATATCGGTTATAAGACTGTAGGCGCTGGATTCGTCCAACCAGCTTTTTATGGTGTCGCGTCGTAATATTGTTGCGGCCGCCACATGCGACCATGCAAGCCCAAGCAGCGATAATGAGAGCACAATGCCACAGATGGCCAGTACAAATCTACGTA
>CAZJWS010000125.1:1739-3121 GCA_964549985.1 uncultured Candidatus Saccharibacteria bacterium
GATGGCCTCTTGAGTTTTTACGGGATTCATAAGCACAAGTATAAACCCTGATACAATATTCCTATGCAAGTTTCGGTTTTTACCAAAATTATTAAGGGCGAAATCCCCAGCCACAAGGTGTACGAGGATGACCACACCCTGGCATTCATGGATATCCACCCTGCCCAACCGGGCCACATTGTGGTGGTACCCAAAGTACAGGTTGATTTTGTATGGGATCTGGAGCCGGCCGATTACCAGGCGCTCATGGCTACGGTGCAAAAGGTCGGGCAGCGCCTGCGCGAAGTCTTTCCCGACCGCCAGCGCATCGGGGTGATGATAGAAGGCCTTGGCGTGCAAGATCACGCCCATGTTAATGTCTTTCCCTTTGATACTGCGGCCGAATTCCGCGGTATTACCGAGGTTTCCAGCGAACCAGACCACCAATCGCTTGCCGAATTAGCAGAAAGGATCAAATTCTCATGACCGCACCCATTATTGCCCTGCTCGTCGCCCTGGGCGCCGGCGCCTGGATCTACAGCAAGATGATGCACAGCACCGGAGGTATTGCCAAAACAGCACTTATTGTTGCCGGTACGGCCGCTTTCTTCCTGTTCATCATCTTTTGGTTTATCGGCAGCAAGCTGCTCTAAGAGCTAATCCCAATCTCTCTGTCGATAGCGAAACTTCAGCAGCTGCTTAATTTTCAATCTGTTTTTTTGTGACAAAGCATAGCCGTAGCTACGCTGCGAAGCAAAAAACAGATTGAAAGTGGCAGACCTGGAGTTTTTAGCCGACAGGGAGATTGGGATTAGCTCTAAGGCAACCAACTAGCATTCAAAACTGTAATTTTAGCTACAAAACAGGGTAAAAAGTTCCATAAACTAGCCGCATAGTACTTATTTTTGCTTGGTGATTTGCTGGCAAACTAGTACTATAGTACCCATGGATTCCGTTAGAAATAGCGGGAATAAAGTGGGGTACTATGTCACGGACGCAGCGCAAGCTAGGTGGGGATTTCTAACAGGATGGATGAAGTAGGGCTGGGAAAGCGCTTGCAATCTGTGCGTGTTGCCGCAGGTTTGACGAAGCAGCAATTGTGCCAGCAGGCACAGATATCTTATTCTACTTTGGCCAAAATTGAGCGCGGCGCTATCAAGGCACCATCAGTTTTTACCATCCAGCGTTTGGCGGAGGTCCTCGGTACTTCGCTCGATGTTCTCATGGGCGGCAAAGCCCAGGTTCCTACAGCCCCCAAACCCAAAGGCCGCAGCAAGAGCGGCATTACCTTTGTTTACTTCGATATCAACGGCTGCTTGGTTCGGTTCTTCCACCAGGCCTTTAGCCGCCTCAGCGAGGACAGCGGCGTGGGCGCCGATGTGATCGAAACTACTTTCTGGCAC
>CAZJWS010000126.1:0-3090 GCA_964549985.1 uncultured Candidatus Saccharibacteria bacterium
ACGGTCCTACCTCGGTCATGCCGGCCCGGCGAGCAGCGTAGACACCCAGCTCCTCCGAGGTGTCGGTCATGGGCTTCTCGGGGCCCAACGAGGCACCAGCTATCAGGCTGGTCACGCCAACAACAAGCAAGTTCCAAACACGGTGCAGTGTACCGGCTGGCTTGTACTCAGCGGGATGCAAACGCCTCTGCTCGCGCAGATGAAGGACAAAACCGTAGCCCAGCCCCAAAGCACCGCCCACGATTACATTGAGCCAACGGGTCGTATCGGTACCAAACACGTCGTTCCATAGCCAGGCGGTACCCTCAATAGTCACGAGCTCGAAGGCCCAAAGCAGCAGGGCAATAATTGCGGCCAGCAGTATACTTAGCACTGCCAACCAGATGTGTTGCTTGCGGGAAAGTTCCATATGTCTCCTCCGGTGCAGATAATGAAGAACTATCAGTTGGTTAATACCTCTGATACTACAATCCTACGACACCTCAAGGCAATACAAAACTACTCATGCTTATTGACATCTCATTCCATCTGCGAAAACTATGGAAGAGCGGCGGCGGGCGTGGTGATATCGGTCGGTGACGACCAAACTGCACCCTGCGCCCGCCGCCGGCCTGTTGCAAGAACAGGACTACGTGTTGCAACCCGTGGACACTGCCCACCGGCGGTGGTTCTTCACGCGTGAGTTGCTCCTGTAGCGGCCAGTTGCTCTTCCCGATGCAGATCATGCCCGTGCTCGGTTTTGTGCCAGCGGTACCGCGTTTTGGGACGCAGCAGCTCATAGCACATCGCCCAGGCGCTCCAACTGGTGAACAACCACCAGAACGGCGCCAGCACCAACATGTACTTGACGTTCCCATCGTTCTCACGATGCAGGCAGGCGGCCAGCAGCTGCAACAGCATCAGGACGTTGCCGACGATCAAGACAGCAACGCCCGCGTAGAACACGGGGGGAGGGAACAGACTCTCGATGAACTCGCTCCGGCTCAGGAAGTACCAGATGGTAAGCCCCCAGAAAATCGGGTTCAGCATCAGCGAGAGCGGCGTGCCCAGCATCAGCAGGTTGAAGTTGAACCAGCGCAGGAATCCCATTGCCCGGATCCTTCGGATTGGCATACGAGTGTACACCAGCCCGGTCTGCGCATAGCCCTTCAGCCAACGGCGGCGCTGTTTGTCTGCCACGCGGAGCTTGACGGGCGCCTCTTCTCCGGTGAAGGAGTCAAAGAGCTCGACACGATAGCCCCGCATAGCCAGCGCACCGGCCAGTTCAGCATCTTCGGTGACGTTGAACGGGTCCCAACCTGCAATGCCGTCTACGTTGCGGTACAACCTCTGTTCGGAGATTGCTACTTCCCGCAACCTGCTGGTGATGAAGTGGTTGGAAGTACCACCCAGGGGTGGCACCAACCGCATCCGGTCCAGACCTTTCAGCATCCACTCGAAGTGAATCACGTACTCGGCCCAGTAAAACCGGCTCACCAGACTCGACCGACCATTCCAGAAGAATAGCCGCGCCTGGATGCACACGACGTCCGGGGGTGCAGCCCTGAACGCAGCCACAGCCTTGAGCAGCTGATCCGGCTCGGGGCGGTCTTCGGCGTCGTAGATGACGCACATCTCGCCCGTTGCCCGGCCCAGGCCAATATTGCAGGCCTTGGGCTTGGTCCGGGGACCAAACTCTGGAACAATCACCACCTGAAAGAACGGGGGCAATCCCATGCTCTCAGCTGCCGCAATCGTCTCAACATCGTCCTTCTCGAGCAAGATCATCACCTGCAGCTTCTGCTTGGGGTAACAAAGCGCACTCAAAGAACGCACCAGACTGGGCAGCATATTCGCCTCCCTGTACAGGGGGACGAACACGGTGTAGGTCGGCAGCGTCGGATCATCGACGCCTGGCAGCACGAGCTTGTTCTGCCCGTGCTTCTGTGCCGCAAAGTGTCCCGCAACCTTCAAACCAACGAAGAGTACGTAAAAGCACGTCGCGGCGGCCACCAGCAGCCGCAAGGCCAGAATGGGGTCTCTCCATACACAGATTGCCAGAGCAATCAGAACCGCATCAATCAACACCCACTGACCCATACTGAGCAGCTGCTTCGCGGCATGGCGTTCTGCTTCAGCCACCACCACTTGTCTCCTTCCGCTCGTAGACCTGGTACAGGTCATCCTGATAGACCAGCGCATAGCTGGACGCCAGCACCTCGGAACCGCTGAGCGTAGCGTGCACCTTGTCAGGTGCATTGCCGCCACGCATCACGATCCATTCGATGCGCTGTGTGTCCGGCTGCGCCAAGGCGGGCTCCCACTGCCGGTAACTGCCCTCGTACACGTTGTTGCTGAAGTCGATGCGGGCCGCGAACAGAACCTGCTCGTTGCCGAACGACTCCATGAGCACCAAACCACCTGCGTAGTTTGTACGCAAGAAGTTGGCCGTGTTATGGACATTGACGTAGTAGGGCTCGTTCTTCTCGACTACCGGCTCACGCATGGTCACGATGTTGTCGGTGTCGGAGAACCAGAGAACATTGCCGGCGATGACGGTCAGTGCCGCAAGGGCACCAACTGCTACCAACACCTTGCCCGAAACGAGAGACGCGAGGTAACCTGCACCGATTGCTAAGGGAAGGATCATCACCAACCCAAAGCGCACGTTGTACAGGTCGCTCGTGATTTCCTCGACATGCAGCGGCCGCTGGCCCTGGTGCAGCGCCACCACGAAGAATGGCGCAAACACCAGCAGCGACAATACCGGCCAGATGGCAGGCCTCATACGAAACCGCACCGCAAGCAGGACCAGGCCCAGAGCACCAGCCACCATGACAACCAGACTCAGGTTGTGCGTCA
Source organism: uncultured Candidatus Saccharibacteria bacterium (assembly GCA_964549985.1). GTDB lineage: Bacteria > Patescibacteriota > Saccharimonadia > Saccharimonadales > JACDBH01 > CAZJWS01. The sequence continues at coordinate 2,842 of CAZJWS010000126.1, forward strand.
TGGCGTACCAGTACGTCCGGATCGAGATGCCCCAGTTGCCGATTGCCAGCTCGCCGCTTCCCACCCACAGAGAGGGCTTGGCGTACTCCCCAGTCTGAAAACTCAGGGCCGATCCGAAGATCAGCTGGTTCCAGATAATTCAGGAAATAATACCAAGCCCGCCCCAGAACAGGTAGAAGACCACGTTGTTCTCGGCGCGGCCCCAACCGTGCCGGCGCCACGACACCACCAGGACGATGAGAACCAGCA
>CAZJWS010000127.1:0-3087 GCA_964549985.1 uncultured Candidatus Saccharibacteria bacterium
GCTGGCTCCGGAGGCTACTCAGGGTGATTTGGCCGAGGAGAATGTCGATGAGGCCTGGGTGGAGCACGTGCTGTCGTTTATCGATGTTGATAAACTGACGCCGCTGAAGATTGCCGTGGATGCGGGTAACGGCATGGCAGGCAAGATCTTCCCGGAGCTCGAGATGTATGTGCCGTGGCAGGTGTCACAGCTGTATTTTGAGCTGGACGGGACATTCCCGAACCATATTGCTAACCCAATGCTGCCCGAAAACCTGGTAGATATTCAGAAAGTTATCAAGAAAGAAAAGCTGGATGCCGGTATTGCTTTTGACGGCGACGGCGACCGGGCGGTGCTGCTGGACGAGAACGGCGAGCCGCTGAGCGGTACGGTGTTAACAGCGCTGTTGGCAAGGCATTTTTTGGACAAAGATCCGGGTGCAACCGTGCTGTATAACGCGATTTGCGGCCAGGCTGCCGTAGATGCTATTAACAACGCTGGTGGGCGAGGGCTGCGCACCAGAGTGGGGCATTCGTTTATTAAGGCAGATATGCGCGCACACGATGCGGTACTGGCGGCCGAGCATAGCGGACATTACTACTTTAGGGATAACTGGATGGCCGATTCCGGTCTGATTGCGGCCGTGATTGGCCTGTATATCTTGGGTGAGAGCGGTAAGAAAATGTCCGAACTGGCGGCGCCGTTCCGTGAGGCATATTCCCAGATTGTCGAAACGAATTTTGAAGTTACCGACAAGGATGAAGTGCTCAAGCGCCTGTCTGAGGCGTTCAAGGACGACGAGCAGGATTGGCTGGACGGCCTGACGGTACGGTTTGAGGGCGGCTGGTTCAATGTACGGCCCAGTAACACCGAGCCGCTATTGCGGCTGAATGCCGAGGCTCGGTCGCAGTTTGAGCTAGATGTCAAGGTGGCCGAGGTCACTAAGCTTATAGAGACTTGACCCTGTAGTGAGGCTTCGTGTGCCTTTGTCTTTGATAGAGGCTGGTCTTACCGAGGGCAAGATTCACGAAGCTCTACTATAGGGTTGACCCATAATTGGCAGTCGGCTATTATGAGTGCTAATGATTGATGTCATTTGCGAGAGATATCAATCATTTTTATTCACGTTATAACCCAGGCGGAACGAGAGAAATGGGAGCTTGCTCACATTTCCGAGTGAGGCAGGGTTTCAACGATGCATAGTATCGTTATATCTTATCTAAAACACCAAGGGGGAGTTATGAGCGTACCAATCCAGCCAATGGAAGATTACATTGTGGCGGTAGCCGAAGAAGCCAAGACTAAATCTGCAGGCGGTATCTTGCTGCCGGATAGTGCCAAGGAAAAGCCCGCAACCGTAAAGGTGGTAGCAGTTGGCAAAGATGTTGACGGCATCAAAGTCGGTGACAGCGTTATTTACAAAAACACTTACGAGGCTACCGAGATCAAGGTAGGTACAGAACAATTTGTGATTGTCTACAAGAAGAACATAATCGCGACGGTAAAGGGGTAGAGCATGGCTAAAAAGGTATTTTATGATGAAGACGCGCGCCGCAGAGTACTCGAAGGCGCCCGGATTTTATACGAAGCGGTAAAGACCACCATGGGGCCAAAGGGCCGTAATGTGGTGATCAGCAAGTCTTACGGCGCACCGACGGTTACGCACGATGGCGTGACCGTAGCCAAGGGTGTTGAGATTGCTGATGTTGATGACGAGACCTTGGGTTACAAAGTCGGTGCCGAGCTGATCAAGCAGGCGGCTAACAAGATGAATGACGTTGCGGGTGACGGTACAACCACCGTGACTGTTTTGACCTATCACATCCTGAACGAGGCCAATAAGCTGATTGCTGCCGGTCATAATCCAATGCTGCTGCGCAGGGGGCTTGAGGCTGCGGCGCATGATGTTATCAAGGCGCTGGATGGGCTCAAGGAAGATATTGCCGATAACAAGAAGCGTGTTGCCGAAGTGGCGACCATTTCTGCCGGTGACGCCGAGATCGGCAAGCTCATCGCTGACGTGATCGACAAAGTTGGCAAAGACGGCGTGGTGACGGTAGAAGAAGGCCAGGGCTTGGACCTTGAGTCTGAAGTGGTCGAGGGCTTTACCTTTGACCGCGGGTTCATCAGCGCATACCTGGTTACCGACACTGCCCGCATGGAAGCGGTGCTAGATAAGCCACATATTTACATAACCGACAAGAAGATCAGTTCTATCCAGGAATTCCTTCCCGTACTGGAGCGGGTGGCACAAAGTGGTAAAAAAGACATCGTTATCATTGCCGAAGATATCGATGGCGAGGCATTGGGCACCTTGGTGCTTAACAAACTCAAGGGTGTGCTGAATGTGGTGGCCGTAAAAGCACCATCCTTTGGCGACCGCCGCAAGGACATCCTGAACGACATTGCAGTGCTGACAGGTGGTGTTGTAAACACAACAGATCTGCACGAAGGCTTTGATGTACCGGGCGAAGAGTACCTGGGATCAGCTCGTAAAGTGATTGTCACTAAGGATGGTACTACCATTATTGAGGGTGCTGGCTCGGCGGCCGATGTAAAGGCTCGTATTGCCCAGCTCAAGTCCCAAGCGGGCAGCGCTAGCTCTGAATACGACCGCGAACAATATGAGAAGCGCCAGGCAGCTCTGAGCGGCAAGGTCGCAGTCATCAAGGTTGGCGGCGCTACCGAGACCGAGATCGAAGAAAAGAAGTTCCGTGTAGATGACGCCGTAGCTGCGGTTAAGGCTGCTCTCACTGAAGGCATTGTGCCCGGAGGCGGGGTTACGCTCATCAATGTAACCACTGCGGTAACAAGTAGTCCAAAGGATGATGCAACGGTGGCTGCCGGTAAGACTATTCTGGTGAATGCTCTGGAGCAACCATTCCGTATTTTGCTGACTAACGCTGGCCTTAATGCCGATGAGTGGCTGCCACAGGTGAAGAAAGGCAAGCCAGGCCAAGGTGTAAACGTAAACGATCCGTCCAAGCTGGTAGACATGAAGTCTAGCGGCGTGGTTGATCCGGCCCGAGTTACTAAGGAAGCCGTCCAGAATGCAACCAGCATCGCCGGCACTGCCATCACCATGGGCGCACTGGTGGTTGATGTGCC
>CAZJWS010000128.1:0-2406 GCA_964549985.1 uncultured Candidatus Saccharibacteria bacterium
GCTCCGAACCCCGCAGGCCATGAACATACTCCTCGTGAAGGCAGGGCGAGCGGAAGGGTGTCTACAGGCCTCAATACGACCGTTACGCCATCAAGTGCCCGGGTTGATTTCCTGCGCAGTAAAATGACTGCATTTTTTGATGATTTCAATAAAGGCCCCGGAGGAATGGATGAGCTCAAGTGGAACAATGCCTCGGCTTGCGGCATGCTCGGCTACAATGGTGCCTTTGTAAATAACCAATTCCACGCCCATAACCAACTAAAGTCTGGCTATGGCAATACGGCCTGGTGTGGTGACCGCGGGCAGATGGCCTCACGACCGCGGGGCGTCTTTGATACCTCCGTTGGTATAAACGGCGGGCCCGCCAGCGAAGCCAACCCTGCTGTGATAGCCTTTGACTTCGACGGTGTACCTTACGGCCGGGACACTTGGTATCTTGACTTGATTCCTTTTAGCGAGCGGCGCAATGGTATTCCCCTGGACGTTGGTACGCATCAGGGTTCAAACGATGATTTGGCTGACCCAAGTTCCCGAACCGAACCTAAGATGATCCGCATGGCCCAAGGCGGTGTAGAAGACCGGGGGCACGGCATCTTACATATGATGTATTACGGTGATGACCAGCGAGCTTACCCGCTCGTATCCACCGGTGGTTGTACTGACGAGTTCAGAGGACATAGAAGAATGGAAAACTGTTGGAATTCACCCCAGGATACAAGCCTGAGCCCACTGCCCGAACCCAATATCTTCGCTGGTGAGGCAAAAATTGTGAAACCGAATGTCCGCCATCACTGGATTATGCAGGTGTCGCCCACTAAGATTAAGATTTTCATCAATAATGTCCTGATGTGGGAAGGCCCGATGCCGGCCGAATACCGTAACGTCACCAAATATTACCTGCACTCTACCCTCTTCAGCTACAACACCGGTAAAAGCCAGTACGCTTCTAACGAATCAACTTTCCTGCACTGGGATAACTTTGGATTTACCGGCCCGGCCCCAACTATCAAGACACATAACTACCAGGACGGCGGTCCAACCGGTAACCAGCCATACCTTGGTTTTGGAACTATTGCCAATCCAATTAGCCGCGCTGCGCCGCGTTCAACCCGTATCAACATCCCAGATCCTATTGGATCACCCACCCAGGCAAGGCTCATGTACTCACTTGGTAATGGCGTGTACACCTGGAAGAATACTGACACGGTTACAATAAATGGCAGAACCTACCCTGTTCCAAACCCCGCAGACGAAGTTGTAGGGCCCCTGCCAAGATACACTGGCAACTCAATCGTGCCGACCTCTGCAGCTTTTGGTGTATCACTGATTGTGAATGCCGCCGACCTCAGGCAAGGCATGAACGACATTAGTTTCAACTTTAGATCAGATTGGGATAGCAGCTCGCTCGACATAAACAACATTCACATCGAAATGGATTACCCCATCAACTCTTCGCAGCCTTACACCCAGCCCGAACAAATCTTTGGCAAGGCAAAATACGATGCTGCCATCATGCCCACCATGTCTTCACACGACAGCTACCTATATGTTGAAAGTGACTTCGGCCTGCCAAGCGGCGCACTGGACAGCGGTACCCCCAACCCAGACCCACCAACCGGCGGAGATACCACTAGGCCAACCGTATCACTCACCGCCCCGGCAAATAACGCATCATTTGTGGCCGGTGCGGCTATTACTGCATCAGCAAATGCCTCTGATAACATTGGCGTAGCCCGGGTGGAGTTTTACATCGGCAATACCCTCAAAGCCACGGATACAAGTTCTCCCTTCACCGGCAGCTTAAGCACTACCGGCATGACAGCAAACACCTACACACTTTCTGCAGTGGCCTACGATGCTGCCGGAAACTCTATGTCGGACTCTCGAACTATTACTATTACCGCAGCACCAAAGGTTGGTGATATCAACGGCGATGGCAGCGTGAATGCAGTTGATCTGTCTATCTTGCTTAGTCGATATAACCAAACCGTTACAGCCAACCAGAATGGCGACTTGAATGGTGATGGACGAGTGACAGCAGTGGACTTGTCGCTACTACTCGCTAATTATGGAAGGTAATCGATGGAAGATTCTAAGGTCGAAGGAAGGCAAAGGAACACGCATGCAATTTAGCCAGAGGAAGTCCATAAAAAAACTCAAAAACACAGCTACCGCGAAACGGCCCGTAGTACCGCTCATGTATGCTCTTGCTTTTGCGCTCATTGGTGTAGCTACATTACTTTTAACTCGTGCTGCCAGTCCCGGCATTCCTGTATCTGTAGACACCAGCCTGCCCAATCCTACTAATGTCCGTACCTACGGGGATGATCGTGTAGCTACCATTATGTGGGATCCTGCCCCCAACGCCAGCAGCCACGGCGTAGTCGGTTACTACGTAACATACGG
>CAZJWS010000128.1:2416-3053 GCA_964549985.1 uncultured Candidatus Saccharibacteria bacterium
ATACGGCGACCGGTCTACTGGAGTATATACTGATGCCAAGCAGACTACTTATACTATTACTCAAATCCAGCCACTTACTAACGGTACGACCTATAACGTCAAGGTACAGTCGGTACACGGTTCGTATGTGAGTATGTTTATAGAATCGTCTGAGCGCGGTAATGCCACTGAAGCCCGAGCTAGTGGACGGGTTTCGACTGGCATAACTGCCACGGTCACGCCGTCAAGCGCCCGGGTAGATAATCTTCGTCAACGAATGACCGGTTTCTTTGATGATTTTAATATCGGACCCGGTGGCTACGACGAAACTAAGTGGAACCATGCCGCCACTTGTACCAATTACGGCAGCAATGGCGCTTTTATCAATAACCAATTCCATGCCCATAATCAGCTGAGCTCCAACCAAAATAACAATGGCCAGGCTCCGTGCGGAGACCGCGGCCAGATGGCGTCGCGTCCGCGCGCCATCTTTGATACAACCGGTGCTACCGAGGCTAATCCGGCCGAGATTGTCTTTGACTTTGACGGTGTACAGTTTGGGCGCGACGTCTGGTATCTAGACCTGATGCCGGTCGGCGAACGCCGTAATGGCATACCCATAGACGTCAACACACACCAGGGATCCGATGATGATTTG
>CAZJWS010000129.1:0-2661 GCA_964549985.1 uncultured Candidatus Saccharibacteria bacterium
AAATCCAATATACTCCTGGCCAGATTACTATGCGATTCCATTCTAATACCGATGATCGGGAGTTTACTATCACGCAGCGCGAATCTACCTGGAGTAGCGAGACACTGCGTAATAATTACGTGGCAACCTCGGGCAGCCAGGTGCAAACTTACGAAGACAGGGGCCGGACAATTTATCTGTACGGCGGTTCCAATGCCACTTGGGTGAATGGCGGAGTCTGGTACGACATCAAGGGTGACTCCCAGCTTACTTCTGATCAGCTGGTGCGGATTGCCGGGTCGATGTAGTTTTGCGGTCAGTATATCAGTATAGTTAGAATACGCGGCCTAATGGCTTGAGGAAAAATACGTATTATAATACGTATTTTTTTAAGCGTGCATAAGTTCACTGGTTAAAAATCAAACACCCCTGGCTGAAGCCAAGGGGTTTGCGCCCTGCGAAAGCTAATCAGCCTGCTTTGCTTGGCTTCTGCGCAGACTTTTCTTTGATCAAAGTACCGTACATATTTGATCGCTTTGCAATACTAAAAAATACTGCTCCAAATCCGGTGCCAGAGACTCTCGGGATTACCTGCTAGCGTAGTGGCTGTAGCATCGGTCTGCAGTGCGGTGCTGGCTATGTTGTTGGTGGGATCCGGGCTGATTTGTTCCCCCCAGACCACCAGACGGTTAATAGTGGTCCCCGGTGGGTCGCAGGTGATAAGCGCCATGGTACTTTCTTTGCCCGGTACCGAGCCAAGGACGCTAATATCACTGGGCGGCACAATCTTTTTATCAAAAATCTTGTAGACGTACCGGACACCACCCTTTTCTATGTAAAAAGTATCGCCCGCTTCGAGCCGGCTCAGTAAAACAAAGGCAAATTTGTATTTGCCGCGGTTGAGGATATTGTTGCTGGAGTGGCCAAAGATGGCGCCGTTGCCCTGTTCGCCAGGGCTGGAGGTAGTGGCATAGTGTACAACGCCGCGCTCCAGGCCCTCTTGGACATCGGCTTCGTCGATGGTTTCGACATCGTACACTACCGGTACTTCGACATTGATTTTGGGGATAATAATCTTGGACTCGGTACCAACTGCGGTACCGCCCGCATCCATGATAAGGGGCGTAGAGCTGACATTGCGGCTGGGAGTAATAAACGGTGCAATCACATACTGGTTGAAGAAGCTGAGCAAAAGGAAAACCACTACAAGGGCACCCATGCCCAAGCCAAAACCAAGTGATTTGAGGTGGTCCTTGTGGCTGAGCTTGCCGCGGGTTTGTACGCGGCTTCTGATTTGTTTTTTGAGTTCAGCCACGGTCTGGGGTTCTTTTTTGTGTGGTTTTGGTGCTGGTTGGAACTCGCCGGTAATCAATGACTCAGGCTGCGGCGTGGGCTCGGGTATGGCAATTTGCTCCTGGGCTTTGAAAGCCGGCTGGTGGCCCTGCGAGGCGTAAAACTCTTCCCAAACTTCGTGTTTTTCGTGGTCGGGCAAAGCTTTGTAGTATTCGTGCCACTCCATCTGAATCATGGCGAACGGTTTGCCGGATCCTGCCAGGTCCATCATGAATTTTTGATGTTTGCTGCGTTTTTTGGCTGGTTCCTGGGCGCTCTCGATGGCTTCGGTAACCGCATCGGGCTCCTGGCCATAGAGTTTGTCTAACTTGCCACGAATCAAATCTGCCGCTTCGTTACGGCCGGAGCTGTCGGCTCCAGAGTCATCATCCGGAAGTTGAAAGGTTGGTGTGTTTGGCGGGTCGATTGTTTTCATTCGGTTAGTGACATTATACCAAGGTTATAAGGACTCTTCTCTGATACACACTTTTGTAGTATAATCTCATCTGTTATTTGGGTATTACTCAGCTAGCACCCGACAAGGGCGAGTGGTGAAATTGGTATACACGCTAGACTCAAAATCTTGTGAGCATTAGCTCGTGAGGGTTCAAGTCCCTCCTCGCCCACCACAATTGAATTTACATATGACCATAAGCTCATGACGGTCGTAAACTGCCGGAAGGCAGTTTACGTTTTCTTTGCTTGGCTACCACAAAAACTTTGGTTTTTGCTGGCGCAAATTAGGATAAGTCCGCCTTGACGGCACCACTTGTTAAAGAATAAAAGGCTATCCTTCGGGATAGCCTTTTTGCTTGACGTCTTTAGAAGTCGAGCATCATGGGCACCGAAAAGCGGCCGCTGATTTGCGGTTCGGGCAAGTGGCTGGCGGCATTGGCAGGCTGAAGGCCTAACTTTGCCAGTATGTGCTGGCTAGTTGCGCCTAGGGTTTCGAGTTGCAGCTTGCCGGCCTGGCGGTATGATTCGTCAAGGGCGGCCGATGAATTGTAAGCTGCCCTAATCAATGTACCAGCATCGGCTTCGGGATGGGCGAAGTCTTTCTCAATGATAATTGCTACAAGTTTTTTGAGATCGTATTTTGCCAGCTTGTCAAAGTTGGTGCTGCTCTTGACCTGAATCCTTACTGGATCGGCCGCGGTATCAGTGGTCAAAAATGCCCGGATGTCGTTGTTACTGCGCTGCTGGGCAGTGTCCTGCGACGGGTTGGATGGGATGGCGGTAATGTGCGAATACATCGGCCGCCAGGAAGACAAGGGGTTCGATCTCCTCGTCCTCCGGAATGCGAACAATCGACCCGAGCGATGTGCGGCGGCTACTCGATCCGTCCGATTT
>CAZJWS010000129.1:2671-3043 GCA_964549985.1 uncultured Candidatus Saccharibacteria bacterium
AATTTGCAGCGTAGCAAGCTCACTGATGCTACCTACAATATTACTGACAGTGACTGAGTAGGTGCCGGTTTCTTTTTTGGCCTGAGTGAGTCTGGTGAGTTGGCTGCCGGCAATAGAGCCAAGCCGTTGGGCAATCTCTCTGCGAGCCGTACCTTCGTATACTTGCCTTTCGGCCAGGAGCGGCTCCATCAGTGTCAGACATACTTCAGCCTTGGCATCAATAACACCCATTTCGGCCTCGAAGTATGTGTGGGGGTGTGCCACGACGCTTTGCCAATCGGATTGTGCCTGGCCGGCAAGCTCAGCGGTACCGGCCTGTTTGCCGGCATACATAGCTAACCAACCCGCTTGATAACGGACAAAGGCATCGTC
>CAZJWS010000130.1:0-2721 GCA_964549985.1 uncultured Candidatus Saccharibacteria bacterium
ATTGCCGACCCAACCGTGACAATGCTATGGCAAAAAGAGCTGTGCACACGCCTTAATCTTAAGGGGCGGATTTTGATCAGCCCGCATGGTATTAATGGCACATTGGGCGGCACGCTTGACGCACTCAAGGCTTATAGGCGCGCCATGAACGATACCGAAAGGTTCAAAGACATTGTCTATAAATGGTCAGATGGCGGACAGGAGCATTTTCCGAAACTCAAGGTCAAAGTTAAGCCCGAAATCGTAGCCTTTGATGCTGCTGACGAGCTGGTAGTATCGGAGCGTGGCATTGAGAACGGCGGACATCACCTGAAGCCCGCGGCGCTGCACAAGCTTATGGATGAGCGCGGCGACGAAGTGATTTTTTATGATGGCCGTAATATGTACGAGGCGCAGATCGGCCGGTTCCGTAACACCATCATTCCCAACGTTTCAACGTCGCGTGATTTTATCAAAGACATCGAAGAAGGCGAGATTAGTAAATACAAAGACCGTCCGATCGTAACCTACTGCACCGGCGGTATCCGCTGCGAAATCCTAAGTGTACTCATGCTAAACCGCGGCTACAAAGAGGTGTATCAGTTGGACGGCGGCATCGTAAAATACGGCGAAAAGTTTGGCGACGATGGCTATTGGGAAGGCAAGCTATTTGTCTTTGATGACCGCATGCAAATGGGCTTTTCGGACAAGGCAAAAGATATTGCCACGTGTGAACAGTGTGGCAAAAAAACAAGCAATCAAATCAATTCAACCAACATCAGGCGCAAACTCCATGTGGTTTGCGAAGACTGTGTTCAGGTACGGTCGAAATAACCGGGCTGGATATCTTCGATAGAATCGTGGGCAATGGTTGCAAGTTCATACATAGCCCTGCCGATACGTCCGGGGTTTGCTTGCGCCAACCTGGTGAGCGTATCGGCGTGCTGCATGAGCGTACTAATAGCATCATCTTCGTGCAGCATGCCTGCCGCAAAGTTATTACAAATCTCACCAATTGCTAACTGGTGATCATCAATACTCATGGGTGGTGTTGAATATGTGTTCATGTTGCAATTATTTACGCCACTTTCCAGACGAATGCAAGCATAAGCTCACTGATTCTGGGCAGGTATCCGGACAACGTGATCATCGGACACGGGAGTGATCATGATCGACCGGTGCCCTTCGTCAACATCACGGGGCAGTGTGAAAGGCTCGGGACCCTCGTCCGGCAAAGGCCTTAGACCGCCTCCGAAGCGATACATAATCATCCGCAAACCCTGGACGATACGCTGCAATCTTCCCTCGGGGGTTCTTGTTTCCTTGTTTTCGTACATCTCGTGTTCCATGCACCCTCCTTGCTGTGAACATGCTTAAGACATGCAATGTATAGTCCGCTCATTCAGGCGGATTGTAAAGCAAAAATTGTCAATAATACATCAAATATAAGAGGGTACATGAAAATTTATTTGCAAAATCGAAAAGCCCAGGAGCATACTTTGACAATGTTTGCTAAATCCTTTGAATAGGAGCAAGGAATTTATGCACAATGGAAATTAGAAATAAGTTCACCAGTACCGCCGATAGAGTGCGGCGGTTTGACGCCTCCAGAAAAGTATACAGAGTGAGCTTCGGTGCGCTCGGTGCGTTTGCCGGTGCCTGGGCGGTTGACGGTATGCTTCCTTCTAGTGTAAGCGGACATGCACAGATAGAACGCGCAGATTTTATCAGCGACTGCGCAGAGGATATACAAAAAACCCTTACCGCGCAGTTACCTGCTGATGTTGCCCCTGGCCAGGAGCTTAGGATTGCAATTGATCCAGCCGATATTTCGGGCTCGTGTGATACGCCGTCGGGCCGGGCTCGGCTTAGTGCGGCGGCTGAAGGTGATGAAGCCTCTGCGCAAAATATCGATGCACTTGCAGTTGATGTTGTGATTGGACAGGATGGTTCTCCAGTACCTTTGGCAGTCACTCGTTTAACCCAGATGCACTACGGCGGCTTAGATGATTTAAACCAAGAGGTAGAAAATCTGGAGGGCTCGGCCACGGCACGTCGTACACTTACGGTTCCCGTGGGCGCACTTATTGGTGGTGCTCTTGGGTTTGCGCTGGGTGGGCCAATTAATAGCTTTACCCGCGGCGCATTATCCAGAAACAACTCCGATTAATGACAACAAACGGCCAAATGAAAGATATGTAAAAGTAACAACATTTTATTGAGAGAAAAGCATGTTTATTGTTAAGAAAAATTCCGCTTTTGTTTGCATTCTGAGTGTGACTATGGCAAGGTAACCAAATATATGTAGGCAAGTCCAACTATGCGATGTATTAACTGTTGCGAAAAATTCCAACGTTCATCCTACCCATCAGAGAAAAGGCGCATCTGCACTGAGGAGTTTGCCCGGGTGAAGGTATCGGAGGCTTCGCGATGAGGCCCAGGGACTACGATCCGGCTACGGCCCCAACCGCACAAGAGGTTGCTGATGAAGTTGTGCGCCGGCAGGACCGTAGGCTGATGGCTGCTATACGCGGCAATCGTTTTCCCGTGGTTAGAATGGCATTGATAGGGGCTGGAGCCGGAGCCCTAATCCTGGGTTCGATAACAGAAATAGAGAACGAATCCTATGGTGATAACGAACTCGTAGCCATACTGGATCGCAGAACGGTTGGGATAGATAGCTTCGATACATGGGCCTATACCGAATTTTCAACAGACAAAAATATTGCCCCTGATCCAGCC
>CAZJWS010000130.1:2731-3041 GCA_964549985.1 uncultured Candidatus Saccharibacteria bacterium
TTATGAGCGCCACCTGGAGTACAAGCCTGGGGGGCTGTATGAAATGAGGGCTTTCCAGGATCCTGACTTGGGATTTTATGTTCTGATGCAAGAGACCGACGGCGTTACCGGCAAGCCGATGGATTATACGATGCTTGAGAAGGAAGGTGATGATGCCGGTATTCGCTTTGCCACATCTAAGCCAGAGCCGTGTGATTTGACTTGGACCGATGACGGCATCGTTGCGGATGATTATTGTACATCGTTCGATGACCCTGAGTATCGTGGTTTAGAGTTGCCTTGGGCCGATCAGGGTGTCCCACTACGTAGC
>CAZJWS010000131.1:0-2969 GCA_964549985.1 uncultured Candidatus Saccharibacteria bacterium
TATTCTATTTTGTTTTGGGGCTGGCCCTGTTTATTGGTCTGGTGTTGATTCATGAGTGGGGACATTTTATTATGGCGCGCCGTAACGGCGTGGAGGTTGAAGAATTTGGCCTTGGGTTTCCACCCCGGGCAAAGGTGCTGACCAAGCGTAAGGGTACAGTCTATAGCCTCAACTGGCTTCCTTTAGGCGGCTTTGTGAAGCTTAAGGGCGAACACGATCAGGACACGCGTAAAGGTACTTTTGGGGCGGCACCGCTGTGGGCCAAGGTCAAGATTATGATGGCTGGTGTGGTTATGAATCTAGCTACGGCTATCTTTATTTTTACAATCGTGGCGCTCATTGGCATGCCAAAGCTCCTGGATAATCAAACGACAGTTGCAAGTGATACCCGCACAGTGAGGATGCCTGACAATGTAGGTGTCATTAAAATTGATCAAGTGGTTCCTGGTTCGCCGGCTGAAAAAGCTGGGCTACAAGCCGATGACCAGCTACTATCAATCAGTGGTGAGACAATCAATAGTGTAGATAAGGTGAGTGCTGCTACAAGTGCAAATGCCGGCAAGGCAGTAGAAGTTGTGGTACAACGCGGCGATGAAACTATTACGCAGGACATCACTCTCAACCAGAGTTCGCCATATCTTGGTGTGGGTTCGTATTCGGCCCAGACCGGGCTGGAGATCCGCCGTTCAACCTGGTCGGCACCGATTGTGGCCGTAGGTGTCACCAAGGATTTCACCGTGGCCACTTTTAAGGGACTAGGCAATGCTCTTGCAGGCCTTGGTTCAACAATAGCTGGCTTAGTAACTGGCAACAAAGAAGCGCGTCAAGCCGGTCAGACCGAGGCCAGCTCGCAAGTTGCCGGTCCGGTCGGTATTTTTACAGTGCTTTATGAGATCTCTAAGCAGGGTATAGGACTGGTGCTGTTTATTATTGGCTTAATTTCATTAACATTGGCTATCATGAACGCATTGCCGATTCCTGCTTTGGATGGTGGTCGTCTCTTTGTTACTATGTTGTTCCGTGCTATGAAGAAACCACTCAAGCCTCAAGTAGAGGAGCGGATTCATGGTACCGGTTTTGCGGCGCTTATGGTGCTTTTTGTGCTCGTCACCATTGTTGATATAAGCAGATTCTAGCGAGGATATGTGGCGAACAAAGACGTAACAATGCCTGCGGCCCGAAAACCGTTCTATCGCCACGATCCGCTTACTACGATCTTGTTCACAGTTGGTATTTTCTTTGCAAGCCAGGTGATAGCCGTTCTAATCGTTGGGACTTATCCGGCCCTGAAAAACTGGCCCGAGGCCGAAACCCTGAATTGGCTGAGTGAGTCTACTGTAGCTCAATTCGGCATTATGCTTATTGTTGCACTTCTGGTTATGGGGGCGATTTTTTACCTGCTTAAGCGGGCACATATCCGCCCGGCTCGGATTGGTTTTATAAAGCCGCAGTGGCGTGATATTGGTTATGCCGCAATGGCATACGGTTTGTATTTCTTAACTTACATGGGCGTACTTTTGATTGCAAGCAATGCTATACCCGCTCTGAATGTTGATCAAGAGCAGCAGATTGGGTTTGAGCAGATACGCAATAATTCAGAACTGTTACTGGCCTTTATCTCGCTTGTTGTATTGCCGCCACTTTGGGAAGAGACAGTTTTCCGCGGTTTTCTGTTCTCGAGCCTGCGCGCCAAGTTCCGATTGCGTTACGCAATTATTATCACCAGTATTATGTTCGGTATTGTGCACCTGCAATTTGGCAGCGGGGCGCCGCTGCTTTGGGTTGCGGCTATTGATACCTTTATTCTGTCGTGTTTCCTGTGCCTGCTGCGCGAAAAAACCGGCGCCATCTATGCTTCTATGCTGCTCCATGCACTCAAGAACAGTATTGCTTTTTACTTTTTATTTCTGCAATAAACTAGCTTAATATTGACATTTAACTCCTTGGCAGCGATAATACCAGAGCAATGAAATACCAAAGCACCTTTTCTGTATTGCCCGTCCCGGCACCTATATAGCAGCTGGGGTTTTTAACTTTAACGTAAAGCAAGATCGAATCGGAGCCCCAGCAAAGGGGCATTTTTTGTGTCCAGGAACCGAATCGATCAGGAAAACAATATGGAAACGAACAATTTAGTTGAAATCGCAATCCGTGACGAAAGGTGGCGTCTTGCTGCAGAGCGAGTATTGAGCGGTGAAGTCGAGCTCGAAGTGGTTATAGATGCAGAGGCGAGTGCAACCTTAGGTGAGGTGCTTGGTGGCCAGCTCCAAGTAGAGGATATCCGTAGATGTGTAAAGCTGGCAAACGCCCTTGATCACGAAGCGGTGCAGCGCTATGGCTCAGATTGCACAACGGGCTTGCAGGCAGAAGAACGTACTGCCAGGCGTATCATGCACCATGCGGGACGGACGGCTTTGGAGCCTGTCAGGACGCAGTCGCGGTACATTGTGCGTCGACTTGAGTGGAATCGGCAGACGAATCTTGTACAATAAGCAGCAGAAAGCAGAGAGACAATGAAATATTCACATCTATTCACCAAGACCAAGAAAGAGGCGCCTGCAGATGAACAGGCAAAGAACGCCCAGTTACTGATTCGTGCCGGCTATGTACATAAAGAAATGGCGGGAGTTTACAGCTATTTGCCGCTCGGGCTCAGGGTACTGCGTAAGGTTGAGCAAATTGTCCGTGAAGAAATGGATAAGATCGGCGGCCAAGAAATCCTCATGCCAGCTCTGCAAGTACCAGAACGTTACGAAGCAACTGGCCGCTGGGACGATGCGGTGGTGGACAACTGGTTCAAAACCAAGCTCGCCAATGGCACAGTATTGGGCCTGGGCTTCTCGCACGAAGAAAACCTGGTACCAATTGTTAAAAGCTACGTCAACTCATACCGGGATCTGCCATTTGCTCCGTATCAGATCCAGACCAAGTTCCGCAACGAGCTCCGCAGCAAGAGCGGGCTGATGCGC
>CAZJWS010000132.1:0-2952 GCA_964549985.1 uncultured Candidatus Saccharibacteria bacterium
GAATTACTCGATATGGTGCTGCTAGTTGCAGATGTTGAAGAGCTCAAAGCCAACAGCAGTAAGCCAGCCAGCGGCTTAATTATCGAATCTCATATGGAACAGGGGCGCGGTGCGGTGGCGCGTGCACTTGTAACTGAGGGTACACTCAAGAGCGGTAACCTTGTAGTGGCCGGTGGCACCTACGGTAAAATCCGTAACCTCGAGGGTACTGACGGCAAGCCGCTCAAAGAAGCAACGCCTTCGATGCCGGTAGTTATTACTGGTCTTAAGCAGTTGCCGGAGTTTGGCGACTCCTTTGAAGTTGCTGCTAACGAGAAAGAGGCTCGGTTACTTGCTGCTAGCCAGGCACAGGATCGCCAGGCAGGTGCCGGGCACTTGAATATCAGCAGCAATGAACTCATCCGCTTAATCAACCGCAGTAACCAGCTCCAGGAGCTGAACATTATTGTTAAAGCCGATGTACAGGGTTCATTAACTTCTGTGATTGATAGCCTTAAGACATTGGATAATGAAGAAGTCGCGGTGCGTATTGTAGGTAGCGGTGTTGGTGCAATTAACGAGAATGACATCCACATGGCCAATACCAGCAAGGCTATCATCTATGGTTTCCATACGATGTTACCAGCCAGCATCAAACAATTGGCTTCTCGCGATAAGACCTCCATCCGTCTCTACCAGGTTATTTATGAATTGATTGACGATGTCAAAGAAGAGCTCACCAAGCTCCTTGCCCCAGAGGTTGTAGAGACTGAAATGGGCCGATTGGTAGTGCGGGGTATATTCAAGACCACCAAAACAGAGGTTATCTGTGGCGGTGAGGTGACCAAGGGCAAGCTCAAAGTGCCGGCGTTAGCACGGGTCATGCGGGGTGACGATCAGTTGGCCGAAGTTGAAGTCACTAACCTTAAGCGCGGTCCGCAGGATGCCAAAGAGATCCTTGAGGGCGAGATGTGCGGACTCAGCTTTACCAGCAAGTCCCGGGTTGATATTCAAGAAGGCGATAGGATAGAGTTCTTTACGCGCGAACTCAAAGCCCGCAGCCTTTAGTCCTGTGATACACTTAAGCATAGTATAAGGAGAACTATAGTGTTCAAGCTCGATAATAATTTTCTTACATCTCTCGGACTCGGCAGTTTGCCGGTCGACGAAAAAAACAAGCTCCTCCAGCATATCTATGAGCGGCTTGAAATGAATGTAGGTATGCGCCTGGCAGAGAAGATGACCGATGCGCAGTTGGATGAGTTTGAGGGCTTTATTGACCGCAATGACGAATCAGGCGCTCTCCGCTGGCTTGAGACAAACTTTCCAAACTACAAAGACGTAGTTGCCGAAGAGCTTGAGAAGCTCAAGACCGAGGTGCAGCAGGCGGCTCCGCACATCCTGGCTGCTGCGCAGAATAACGCACAGCCGGCCCCGGCGCAGCAAATGCCACCACAGCAGCCTCAGAACTTTGCTACACCTCCGGCCGACCAGTATATGGCTCAGCCGTCACCACAGATGGATCCGTATCAACAGCCAGCTCCCAGCCAGCCGCAGCCGAGCTACCAACCGCAGGCTGATCCAGGTCTTGCACCGCAACAGCCGGCCTATGGACCCGCTCCTCAGGCACCGCAGGAACCTGGTTTTGGTCCCGCACCGCAGGCTCCAACCGACCCGTACCAGGCACCCCAGCAGCCGGATCCATACGCCGCTCCGCAGAACCAGCAGTCAACAGATCAGAATCAACAGCCGCCGGCTGGATTTCCTCCTGCCCAGCAGTTTTAAAGCCGTAACCCGTAACCTGCTATAAAAGCCTGTGCGCTCATGGCTTGTTTGCTGGCCGGCTTGAGCTCAAGAATTTGCAGTGCGCCTTGGCCGCAGTAGATAAGTAGTTGCTTATCCTTAACCTCAACTTTGCCAGCCTCGCCACTGTCATTAGTTACTAAGACCGATGTAATTATTACATCAATACCTGCCAACTTTATATAACTTTTGGGCCACTCTATGAAAGCTCGAACCTCGCGCTCCAGTACTTCGGCAGGTTTGCTAAAGTCCAGCTCACCGTCTTGTTTGGTCAGTTTGCGCGAGTAGGTTGCACGGTCAGGGTGCGGCTGGCTTCTTGCGGGCAGCTCCCCAGATAAGTACCGGGAGACATCTTCTTGAAGGAGGTCATTACTGAGGTGAGCAAGTTCTTCAGTCAAGCTGTTTGTGGTAGCAGTAGGAGATATTGCCAGAGATTTCTGGCGAATAATATTGCCAGTGTCCATACCTTCGTCAATGAGCATGAGGCTAACGCCTGTTTTCTTCTGGCCTGACAAAATAGAAAAGGTAATAGGATCGGCGCCACGCCACTCGGGTAACAGGCTGAAGTGGCTATTGATGATACCCTTCGGGAAGTAATCAATCACATCCTGCGTAACAATGATGCCAAAGTCTATCAGTATGGCCACCTCTGTTTTAAAAGGCTTGGTAGCTATGAGCTCAGAGAGCTCCTTCTTGCTAGAGACCGTATACAGAGGTAAGTCGAGTTCTTTAGACAAGCTAATAACAGGGAAATCACCCCTATGATGGGGCGGCTTTGGTTTGGTAACCACCGCAACCACATCAAAATGAGCAACGAGTAATTCCAGAGATTTGGCCGCAACGGGGCCGGATCCAAAAAACACGACAGGGATTCTAGACATCATTCACCCCAAAGGACCTTGTTGTCCCTGATCTCTTTGTCGTAGTCGAGTTTCTCGAGCTTACCAGCGCCACTGAGGCGGTAGAAAGCGGCTTTGTTATCCTTGATGTGATCAACAAAGACAATGCCGTTGGTATGGTCAATCTCGTGCTGCAAAACACGGGCCAGAAAGCCCTCGGCACTGATACGGATAGGGCGGCCCTCGGCATCCAGGGCTTTGACACGTACTTTGGTATGGCGCGGAACTTTGCCGTAGGTGTCGAGAATGCTCAGGCAGCCTTCGTAATCTT
>CAZJWS010000133.1:0-1270 GCA_964549985.1 uncultured Candidatus Saccharibacteria bacterium
CTTGCAGCTATCAAAAAACTCAAAGAATCCGAGGGCGGCGATCTGCGTGTGCACGGCAGCGGCCAACTTGTACAGCTGCTACTCGAGAACGACTTGGTGGACGAACTCTGGCTCAAAACCTTCCCCGTCACCCTCGGCAAGGGCAAAAAGCTGTTTGCTGACGGTACCATCCCGGCGGCCTTTGAATTGACCGAAACCCACGTGACATCCAAGGGCATCATCTTCGCCAATTACAAACGCGCCGGTGAAGTCAAAACCGGCACCGTCGGAAAGTAGTGTGTATCTGAGCCATTTTGGCTAAAGCCCATCCTAGGGCCGAAGAGTGCCAGTGGCACTCTGAGTTCACGGGTCGACCGGCTTCTCTGATTGAATAGTGTTTCGAAGCGGTACATTCTGCATCCTCTTGTATAGCGCTGAGGCCGAAGGCCGATCCTAGGGCTTCGTAGAGCCCCACAGACCCCATTTTGATCATTTCAAGGGGTATTTTTGTGACTTTTTTGGTATGATTGGCTGATGAAGATTGCACTACTCGATAGAGATGGAACATTAATAGTTGACCCGCCAGATTTTCGCGTAAAGTCGCTTCATGATTTGCACTTCTTTGACGACACGGTAGAGGCACTCAAGTACCTAAACGACAGCGGATTCGAAATCATACTCATCACTAACCAAGCCGGTGTGGGCGAAGGTATTATTTCCGAGCAGCAGTTTTGGGATATTCAGAATGAAATGATCAACCGCTTAGCTCAGAAGGGTGTGCGCATACTCGACACCTTTGTGTGTACAGCCAAACAGGATAGTGATGACCCAAGGCGCAAGCCTAATCCCGGCATGCTGCTCGAAGCGGCCGAAAAGCACGGCTTTAACTTGGCGGAAACTTTTATGGTCGGAGACCGCGAAGGCGATGTTTTGGCCGGTGTAAATGCCGGCTGCAAATCCATCCTAGTTGATACTGGTTGGGATATAGTGCAGACCGACAAGGCGGTATATACTGCACCTAAATTGTTCGATGCAGCAAAATACATCGTCGAAAACTCCTAAGTAATGAACGACATTCTCTACATACTTATCCTGTTGCTTGGTATAGCCACGTACGGGTCTGCGATTATCCAGATGTATCTAAACCAGTATTCGCCAAGCTTTTTTAGCCGCGGAGTTTGGTTGTTGCTGGGCGTGAATAGTTTTGCGGGTGTAGCGTTAGGGGGAGGCAGTAGCTCGTCGAAGTTACTTGCGGGCACGCTCCTTGTGGGTAATACGGCCGTATTCATAG
>CAZJWS010000133.1:1280-2581 GCA_964549985.1 uncultured Candidatus Saccharibacteria bacterium
GAGAGTTTGGCTTGGTTGAAAAGCTTAGCCTCACGCTTTTTGTAATCAGTTGTGTGCTATGGGTGACTATTGACGAGCCGATGGTGAACTTGGCGCTTAGCCTTATAGCGCACTTTATTGGGGGTATTCCCACGATTTGGCGTACCATCAAGAATCCTTCGAGCGAGAAAGCACTGCACTGGTACTTCTTTTTCCTGGCAAGTGTTCTCACCATCATGAATAGCGAGCCAAAAACCCTGAGGACAATCCTATTCCCCGCATACTTTATGTTCTTTGATGGGCTCATTATCTTCCTTGTGAACAGAAGGAGGTTATTTGGACATAAAAAGTAGAGGCAGTATATCCTGTTATGTTCGCTATTGGCAGGCAAAAAAAGGAGTACAATATAACTATGAGTGACGATCAATTTACTAAACTTTTTGTCCGTATGGAAAAAGGCTTTGCTGAAATGAATGAGAAGTTCGAGAAGACAGCTTCGAAAGATTCTGTGGATAGGCTGACTAATACCATTGATTCATTTATTGCTCGCTTAGAGAACACCGAAGTCGAACAAGCGGCGCGTGACGCGCAGTTTAACCGCTTGCTCATGTGGGCGCGTGAGGTTTCGGCCAAAACCGGGATTCCGCTCAAAGAATTATAGAAAATACAGATGACGCACCGAGTTTATAAAATTCCTTTTTCAAGTATCTATCCGCTTTATATCGAAAAAGCCGAAAAGAAAGGTCACACCAAGGCAGAAGTTGACGAGATCATTTGCTGGTTGACCGGGCATGACCAGGCAAGCTTAAACAAAGTACTGCAAGACGGCACAAACCTGGAAGATTTTTATAACAAAGCACCAAAACTAAACCCGAACCGCAAACTAATCACCGGTGTAATTTGTGGTGTCCGCGTAGAAGAAATAGAAGACCCGACCATGCAAGAAATCCGCTACCTGGATAAACTCATCGACGAGCTCGCCAAAGGCAAAAAGATGGACAAAATCCTCCGCAGATGACCATAAATTGATTACCCCAAGGATTATTTAAGCCGATAAACTGAGCGGTCACCACCGCAGTAATTATCCCAACCGTGGAAGTAAAACGCATCTTGGCCTGATGAATAAGCAATGTTGTCTGCCCGGCAGGGTATGTTGGCGCCAAAAGCTGTCCAGGTATCACCGTCGTCTGATGATACATGCAAGCGGCTGGTACTTGGGGCCACTAACCGTCCGTCCGGCAGTTCTATTGGGGCGATGGTAAAGTTCGGCACCGTGACGCGTTGCCAGGTGGCGCCGTCGTCCTTGGAGCGCAGCAAGAAAT
>CAZJWS010000133.1:2591-2877 GCA_964549985.1 uncultured Candidatus Saccharibacteria bacterium
CCAGTAGTTGCCCCCACGGAAGTAAAGGTAGCCTTTGGTAGACAGTAGCGGGCTGCCACTCACGCCTTCGGTTGATACTTTGCTCCAGCTGCTACCGCCGTTGGTCGTGCGCCAGATACCAAGCTCGCCATCGGTCGAGTTATCTTCGCCATCGACGATATATGTCTGGGAATTGATGATGACCGGATGTGAAGAAAACTTCGGGTTGCCAGGAATGTTGGCGCCGATGTTTGTCCAAGTTTGACCGCCATTACTGGATTTCCATACCGTCTTTTTCTGTTCATGC
>CAZJWS010000134.1:0-2790 GCA_964549985.1 uncultured Candidatus Saccharibacteria bacterium
AAATTAGCATGAAGGAGATTAGTCGCATAAAACGCCAAAGCGCGAGCTGCTTGTTCTTACGCGTCCTCACAAGCAAGCTATCTACCACCACCGTTGCAGCCATGCCAATGCCGGCTAAGACGACACCAAACACATGTAAACGATACGGCCACGGCTCCCAGGCGATTGGCATAAGAGCCGCAATATAAAAGCCAGTTACGGTAAGCCCTAGCAATGAAGTAACCGGACGTGAGTGACGCAGGGTACGACGAAGGTAGTTACGCCACCGCCACAAACCGTATGCTCCAAAAAATAACGACACCGCCAAATAAGGCGCCGTCCGCACATCGCGCCCAAAATCACTAAAGGCCGTTGACCACGAAATCATGTCCGGCTCAATCAAAAAACACACAAACAAGCCGAGTAACATAATGCTCATGCCCGCCACGCCCCAAAAGCGGCCGTGCAAGCTGCGCATCAAACGAAATATCACTACCTTGTCGCCAATAAAACGAATGGTCTTCTTGCCATAATTAAGGCTATGCCCAGACAAGCTTTTGCGCGGTGGTCTTCTTTTTGTTTTTTTATGTGCCATGTATCTTCAAACAGTATACACCCTGTTGCAGCCAATCAAGAAGAGGCGTATGGTAAGGACAGAGCAGAAGGGAGGACTCATGAGATCAATCTGGCATTGGTTAACAAAACACAAATCAATCTTTGGGCTAACTTTGGCTGGGGTACTATTACTATTGGCTCAAAGCGCGTTTTGGATAAATCATACGATCTTCGATAAAGCGACCTTTAGCACGATCGTCACTTCTACGATTAACACCGAACAAAGCCGTCAGGCCATTGCCGCAACAGTCGTTGGCCGCACATTGCAAGACCGGCCCGTTATTAGACGCATCGCAGGCGATAAAGCCACTCAGCTTATCAGCGGTCTCCTTGGAACAGATCTCGCTGCCCAAACTATTAACACGGTTGTAGACCGATCATATACTTATCTTACTTCTGAAAACCCTGAATCAATCGAGATTGATCTGCTACCCATCAAGACGCCTTTGGCCGGGCTTGTTTCCTTTGCAGAATCACAGGGCCGAGAAGTTAATTTTGACGTAAATTCAGTACCCGATTCGATCATGCTGTTTGACGCCAGTAATTTGCCGAACATTTACGGCTACAGCGTGCTCATGTTGTGGTTGGGTCCGCTTTTCTGGCTTGGTTCTTTTGGCCTATTCGCAATCTATATGTACCGCGGCCGCAGGGTTTATGCCAAGCGTATTTATATAGTTGGCACGGTTATTATTCTTGTATCCTTTGTTGGCCTGCTATTTGGCCCGCTACTACCCCCGCCAATCTCCGCACTCGTACCTGTCACCGAACTGCGCAGCGTCGTCGGAAGTCTGGTTGGGGCACTGCTCGCTCCATTTACCTCGCAGATGTATGTCACGATTGCCAGTACCGCCATAATTCTGGCGATATTTAGCCAGCGCTTTACCATACTGCACTTATTCCAGAAAGTGGCTGTCAAGCCAAAAGCGGCCGACAGTAAGCCGGTCAAGACCACGAGAAAATCCCAAAAGTAGGGCTCTACTTTGCGGCCCGAGTCGGCTTGGACGTCCGCGGACGGCTTTCGGTTGACTGCAGATATACATTAATCGTGGTGATCAACAAGATCATGATTACTGGTCCGAGGATAATACCCAAGAAACCAAACAGTCCCATACCGGCAAAAACCGCCAGCATAGTAAGTGCCGGCTGCAGCTTGACGCTTTTTGGCACCAAAATTGGCTTGAGTACATTATCGATATTGGTCACAATTAACAGATGGTTCAATACAATAACGGCACCCTGCCAGACATCACCAAGCAAGATACGCACAATACCGAGAGGAATAGTGATGATACCCGCGCCAAGCGGGATGAGTGACATAAAACTAAGTATCAATGCCCAGAATGCAAAATAAGGCACACCTGTCAGCCAGAGTACTAGAGCGCTCTCGAAGCCTTGGATAATAGCGATGATAAACTGACCGCGCACCATACCTTTGGTCATTTGGCCAGAACGCTCCAGATACAGATCCGACACATCTTTACCCATTGGATTAAGACGCTGGAATAAACTTACCAGGGTATCCTTGTGCACCAGCACCGCGGTAAAGATATACATGTACAAAATTGCGCTGGTGATCAGGCTGCCAATACCGCCAACCCAAGAGGTAATCGTATCAAGCACGAATGAGGCAAATGAAGAGGCGTACTTCGCAATCTGCTCCCAGGCCTGATCCTGAGTAATGAGTACCGTCCTGCCTGTCAGATTAGAGAGAAAATTGTTAATCCAGTCAAGTAACTCCCGCGGGTTTCCCGCGAAGTTTTGATTGGACAGAAAGCTACTGATATCGGTAATCATGGTGCGCGCCTGATTGATGGTAATTACCGCAATCAAGACTATTGGAATAATAATCACCAGAATAGTTATCAGCAGCGTTATGGTTGCCGCGGCATTTTTGTTACTTAGCTTTTTATTAAGCCACTCGTAGACAGGTTCAAATAGAAAAGCCATGATAACCGCAACAATAATCAGCGGTATAAATGACTTAAGAAAAAAGAAGCCGGCAATAAGCGCCAGAATCACCGCGTATGTCAGGGCACGTTGTTTTTTGGCATCGGCATCTTGCCAAGGCAGTTTCATAAGCATACCTTAGCAAATATCAAACCCCAGCACCATAGTCATAATATGCTACCTAAATATAGTGGCGCTTTAGCAGTATCTGAAAACAGATCACACCAGGTATAATAGGCAACCAGAAAG
>CAZJWS010000135.1:0-2361 GCA_964549985.1 uncultured Candidatus Saccharibacteria bacterium
CCATTGATGTAGACCGCGTTAGATGCCAAGAACCGGCGGGCCTCGCCGTTGCTGCTGGCGAGTCCAGCGCTTACCAGTACTTCATGAAGCGGAGTTTCGCTCACTTTGGCCACAATCGATGGCAGCTCGGCTTTGAGTTCGTTCATGTCCTCTAGCGTCAGTTCTTTGTAGTTGCCCGAGCCAAACAGCACTTCTGAGATGCGCTTGACTGATTCGGCGCGTTCCTTGCCATGCACAAGACTGGTGGCCTCAAACGCTAAGGTACGCTGCGCCAGGCGAGCGGCCCTATCGCCGTGGAAGGTGGCTTCAAGCTCGTCAATCTGATTTTTGGTGAGCAACGTATAAATTTTGATAAGCTCGATCACACTGTCGTCATCGACATTCAGCCAGAACTGGTAGAACTTATAGACTGATGTCTTGTTGGCGTCCAGCCAGACAGCGCCGTCCTCGGACTTGCCGAACTTGACGCCAGTTTGCTTGTTGATAATCAACGGTGCGGTCCAGACATGCGCTTCGCCGTTTTCGATACGGCGGATCAGGTCAACACCGGCAATGCTGTTGCCCCACTGGTCCGCTCCACTCAGCTGCAGCGTGGCACCCTTGGTGCGGTACAGATGCAAGAAATCAAACCCCTGGATCAGCGAGTAGCTGAACTCGGCGTAACTGATGCCTGCACCTTCTTCACCAAGCCGAGCCTGGACAAAATCGCGGCTCAGCATCTGGCGCATCGGTACGTGTTTGCCCACATCACGCAGGAATGCCAGATAGTTCATATCCTTGAACCAATCAAAGTTGTCAACGATGTCAAAATCCTGGCCGGCAAAGACTTGTTTGTACTGGGCGGCAATCCCGGCTTTGTTTTTGGCAATTTCGTCCAAAGTCTTGAGGTCACGTTCCTGTGCTTTGCCGTCCGGGTCTCCAATCAAGCCAGTCGCGCCGCCCACGAGCAAGATCGCCTTGTGGCCATGATCTACAAAGTGCCGCACCATCATGGCAGCCGCCAGGTTACCAATGGTCATAGAGTCAGCAGAGGGGTCAACACCAAAGTAAAAAGTGATCGGCTCACCATCGAGTTCAGTAATATCCTTAAGTGTAGTTTGGTTGACAAACCCGCGCCAGGCGAGCTCTTCGGATAGTGTCATTGGTTGCATAGACCTGGGTATAAGCTTCCTCTCAGCTTGTATTTCTAAAATAATTCTGATCTGTAGTATAGCGTATCAACCGTGTAAGTTACCATCAAAAAATTAAGTGTTTTTCCGTGTAATGCTTCTGCTATACTGTAGGATGACAAAAGGAGTAGGTACTACAACATGGCAAAGAAGCCTGGCGATGCTCACGCATCTCGCAATTCTTCCAAGAAGAACAACGTTCATATCACAAAGAGTGGCAAAACCATCAAGCTCCACACATCCCTTTCCGACCGTATGAAAGCCTCTCGGGATCAAAAAGCTCTGCGCAAAGCCGAGCGCCTGCGCGACCTGCCAAAGAGCCGTATTAAGCGGATTTTTTACCGCCTGAACCCTAAGCGCCTGGCCAAATACTGGTTCAGCCGCGAGGGCGGTATTATGGCTCTCAAGATCACCGGTATTGGTATTGTGGTGTTCTTTGTGGTGATGGTGGGCGTGTTTGCTTATTTCCGCAAAGATTTGCCAAACCTGCGCGATATTTCCGGCAATAACATTGGCGGTTCTATTAGATACTACGACCGCACCGGTCAAACTTTGCTCTGGGAAGATTATGACGCCGTGAAGCGCATCCCTGTCCAGAGCGACCAGATTTCTGAGCACCTCAAAGAAGCCACTATTGCGCTTGAGGACCGTGATTTTTATAAACATGGCGGCTTTGATATGAAAGGTATCAGCCGTGCCGCTTGGGCCAACCTCACGGGCGGTGGAACTTCTCAGGGTGGTTCGACCATTACCCAGCAGCTAGTCAAGCTAAGCCAGGACTGGACCAAGGACCGCTCATACACCCGTAAGGTTAAGGAACTTATCCTGGCCGTTGAGCTGGAGCGCAGCTATACAAAGGACGAAATCCTGACGGGTTATCTGAACACCGCGCCATACGGCAATATCCAATACGGTGCGCAGGTAGCAGCAGCCGACTACTTTAAGAAAAGTGCCAAAGACCTGACACTTGAAGAGTCGGTATTCCTGGCGTCTATCCCGCAGAGCCCAAGCTATTATTCGCCTTACGGTGCCTACTTCAACGAAGAGTTTGATGGCGAAACCGGCAAAGAAGCCCTGGTTGGCCGAATGCACTACACCCTTGATGTTATGAAAGACATGGGTTTTATTACCACTGAAGAGCGCGACGCTGCCAAACAGGTTGATGTGCTCGCAACGGTACAGAAGCCAGAGA
>CAZJWS010000135.1:2371-2789 GCA_964549985.1 uncultured Candidatus Saccharibacteria bacterium
ATCAAGGCGCCGTATTTTGTACTGGCCGCCAAAGAAGAGCTTGAGAAACAGTATAGCGCCCAGACCGTCAACCGCTCCGGCTGGAAAGTCATCACCACGCTGGATATGAACCTGCAGGGTATTGCCGAGGACGAAATGGCCAAAGGCATCGGCCAGGTCGTGAGACAAGGCGGTAACGTAGCCGCTCTGACCTCGGAAGATGTCGAGACCGGCCAGATTGTAGCTATGGTGGGCGGCCCTGACTTTACTAATCCGACCTACGGCCAGAACAACTACGCCCGCACGCCGTTGCCACCAGGTTCGAGCTTTAAGCCGTATGATTATGCCGCACTGATGGAAAACACCAACAATGTTGGGGCCGGTACCGTCCTCTACGACACCCAGGAGCAAGGCTTCAAAATCATCAAAGCCTCGTGAT
>CAZJWS010000136.1:0-2768 GCA_964549985.1 uncultured Candidatus Saccharibacteria bacterium
CTCCTGGTCATGGCACATGGAGGGTACGCTTCCCGGGTGGCTCCGGTGAAGGGGGGGGCTGTGGCGAAAATGCTGGCTATGATCTTGCTATCCGTATAGGCTCGCCGGAGAATGCGTCCCTCCCCGCCGGTACCGGAGAGCGGCCGGTTAGTGCCAGTGGCGGTGCAGAGGATGACTCCTGTGAATCCGACAGCGGTGTGCTGGGCTGGATTATGTGCCCGCTGGTAGGTATTATGGACAGCGCTGTTGGCTGGCTGGACGGCATCATCCAGAGCCTGCTTATTGTTGACCGCAGAACCTACGACAACACCGAGAATGAGGGACTCTACCGTTCCTGGCAACAGATCCGTAACATTGCCTATATCATTCTAATTCCGATAATGCTGGTGATGGTAATTGGCACCGCCCTGGGTATGGAAGTCTTCAGTGCCTACACTGTCAAGCGGGCCTTGCCGCGCATGGTAGCAGCCGTGATATTCATCACACTGTCCTGGTATATCTGCGCATTCCTGATTGATTTTTCCAATGTAGTGGGCACGGGTGTGCTAGGGCTTATTACAGCCCCATTCGACGGAGGAGCGTCGAGCTTGCGTAATGCCCTTATAAACGCCGAAGTTATCCAGGCAGGGGGCAGTAGCGCCCAAAGCGTAACTTCTGGCGCAGCCTTGGGGTTGCTGGCAGGTATTGGTATATTTGCCGGTTTTGCTACTGGGGTAGTGACCATCAGCATTCTGCTAAGCACCCTCTTTAGCGCGGCTTTGGTACTGGGCATAGCTTTCTTGATTCTGGTAGCCCGGCAGATGTTTATCCTGGCTCTTATCCTGGCCGCACCGCTGGCCATCCTGGCCTGGATTTTCCCGGGCAACGACAAGATGTGGAAGCTGTGGTGGGGTATGTTCTGGAAGCTCCTTGCTATGTTCCCGCTGATTATGGTTATTATCGCCATTGGCCGCGTATTTGCCTTTGTAATCGGCGGTATGGACCAAAACACCTTGGTAAAAACTATCATGGTAATCGCCGCCTATATTATTCCATTCGCTGCGATTCCTTTTACTTTCAAATGGGTTGGTGGACTGTTTGGTAACTTGGCTGGTATGGTCAACGACCGCGAGAAGGGCCTGCTGGACCGCAGCAAGAAGAAGCGCGCCGAGAAGCGTGCCCAAGGTTGGCAGAACTTCAAATCCGGCACTGGCCAGGGTCTATTCCAAAAGAACCGCCTTACCCGTGGTGTGGGAACCCGCGTAGGGATAGGCGCCAAAGGCCGGTTTGGCTTAGGCACGCGAGGCAGTGGTGCAATTGACCAAAGCCAGCGCCAGGCAGCCGTAGACCAAGTTATGAAGGGTCCGCACTGGAATGCTGTTAACCAGGATGATAATGCGCTTATGGCAGCTACTTATAGCAACGCACGGGATGCCATGGCGGGTCTTCGAGCTCAAGGTGTGGGCGAGGACGA
The DNA here is from genome assembly GCA_964549985.1 of uncultured Candidatus Saccharibacteria bacterium. GTDB lineage: Bacteria > Patescibacteriota > Saccharimonadia > Saccharimonadales > JACDBH01 > CAZJWS01. The sequence goes on from CAZJWS010000136.1 coordinate 1,454, forward strand.
AGCAAGAAGGGCGGTTGCTGCCATCCAGACATCCATTGGCTTTGGTCGTGCCCAGCAGATTGCTGCCGCCCAGCAATTGGTGTCAACCGGTACTGGCTACCGCGATCTCCAGCATATGACCGAAACTCTCTCACGTGCCGCGGGCGGCAATACAAGCACAGCAAACGCGCTAGCTGGCTTTGCAAACTCCGAAACCAAGCGGGTTGGACGTGGCGATCTCGCTCCCGGCTTTGGCAATCTGAGCAACTTGGTTCGAGATCATATGGGCGGAAACCTTGGCGATCCTGCCGCGGCGCAAGAAAGGTACGATACAGCTATGTCTGAATCATGGAAATCACTGCCACTTAGCCAAATGGTTGGCGGTAAGGGTCCGCAAACTCAAGCCTTTGCCGATCACCATGTCAGAATGCTGCAGCACGGTAACGACCGACAGAGACATGATGCCGCTGTCGCTCTGCTAGAAATGCAGAACAGCCTGCCATATGCCAATGGAACCAACCAAGATATTATTAACACTACTTTGCGCCAAGCCGGCGTTGACACCACTGATCTCAATCAGCATGGTTCTGTCGAAGATCAGCTTGCTGCGAGGCTCAACGAACCAGATGCAAACGGCCACACCGTCAGAGATCCGCACCCCGATCCACAAGGCAGGCATCAAGAAATCAGAGGATCTACACTACGAGGCAGGGCGCGTGTTTATGATGCTCAATCTCGTGATGCACAAACTCAGCAAGAGATTCAGGCACCACCCGGTAACTCCGGGGGCGGTCCAGCATCTACATAGATAGTATTGACTTTTTAGCAAGTTTGTGCTAACATGTCATTATGTCAGAACAAATAAAAAAACCATCAGAACCAATCGACCCTACAGAAATTATGGCGAGCAGCGAAACTACGGCTGACTTTGACGATTTCTCAGAATTTCTATCTTCCGATACAACAGGGGAGCTCACTGATGCCGAACTGCCGGAGGAGGACGAGGCACCAGAAGACGACGAAATTATTGATGCTGATGTTATAGAGGAGGACGACTCCGAGCCAGCAGATACAGATGATGTTGAGCCGGATGCCGAAGAGGTTGACGACGGTGATGAGGACGGAGATGACGAACCGGACGATACAGATGACACACCAGCCCCAGAACACGCCGGGACTGACAATACTCACCGCGAAAAAGTAAAGCATATCAGCATGCTCCGCCGCATGAAAGTAGCCGCCAGCATAGGTGGTGTACTTGGCATAGGTGGTGTGGCGCGCCAGCACAACAAGACCCGTACCGGTAGACAAACACCAGACGGATCAACCCTTGGAT
>CAZJWS010000137.1:0-2752 GCA_964549985.1 uncultured Candidatus Saccharibacteria bacterium
GGGTGATACACAGAAACCAGTGGTCACCATGGTGATCACTGGCCTAACAATCAGCCCAACAGACACTTCACTTGCAGTCCGAAACCTTAAGAGTATTGTATGGCGCCCAACGGCTACGGATAACGTGGGAGTCACATCCGTTGTCTACAGAGTTAATAATGCACAAGTCTCTCTGACAGGTGGTGCATATACCTTCGGCAATACGCCGGGCAGTAATGGTGACTACGATCTGCAAGTAGTAGCAAGCGATGCGGCAGGCAATTCAGAGACTAAGAATCTGCAGATTAGATTACGTCATCCTGACATTGATCGCGGCGGCACCGTGGATCTAACCGACCTCAGCTACTTGCTCGGTAGATACGGTCAGACAAATAACAGAGTCGCAGACTTTGACCTCAATGGTACCATTGACATCACCGACCTCAGCTACTTGCTCGGTAGATGGGGCAGCACTCAATAGGGTAACTGAAGCGGGGGTTCGCCCCCGCTTATTATCACAGTGATATAGTTGTCAGATATCTTTCATTACTGCAGTTGATTAATAGTTTCAGGGGTTAGGCTCTTTCTAATGAAGATTATAAAAAGCAGTAAGAGGCTCCACCTTCTTTACTTGGGCCGTACTTTGATGGCGCTACTTGTTATTGGTTTAACAGGTTTTGTCTCTGCCCAGGTATCTCGGCCACACGTTAAGATCGAAGCAGAGCTGGGTGCCTTGCAGGGCGGCGCAAATATACAGAGTGATGTAACGGCAAGTGGTGGTTCTGCAGTTGGGTTCACTCAAGCGGGCCAGGCATGCGGTGTTGGACAGGTTGGTACACCGCCAAACTGTTTCAGCGCAAGTGCGGCCCTGGGCGTAAACGCTGGTACTACTGTCAACGCTTTCGACAGAAAGATGAAAGGGATGAGTCTGGGCAACTGGACATTTAACTTCGGACGTCCATACATTGGCAATATTCCGGGGTTAGGGCAAGCCATGGGAGCGATTGATCCGGCGATCATCCGTTACTCAGGAGGGCTGAAAGCTAACTATATGGGGTTTGACCGGGCCCAGCCAAACCCCGTGTTTGATGTTGCTTGGAATAAAAATGGCCAGACTTACTATGAGCGTTACGGTACGAATGAACTGGCGAGCCTGGACAGTTTTGCAAAGAGCTTGAACGCCGAGGTTATGATACAGGTGAATATCTCTAACAATGATCCAAGTATGTGGGCCGACCTGGTCCGCTACGCCAAAGAAAGAAACTGGACAAGCTTTAAGTATTACGAATTTGGCAACGAACTCGATCTGGAAACCTTTTCTAACTCGGCTTCAAAAATAGACCCAGCGACTTACGCCAGCCGTGCCGCGGCTTACCAGCAGGCGATGCTGGCCGTTGACCCGACTATAAAAATTGTCGGCGGCGTACCGGCTACCGCGTCAGATATTATGCGCACCGGCTATTCATGTTGTGGTAATAATGTCTCGGCATATATCATGCAGGCATTGCCTGCGCTTCGGAACGCTGGCAGGGATATGAGTGCCGCGAGTATTCACTGGTATCAGGGTGGCCCAACTGCCGCGGATGCTTTCCGGTGGAGCTGGCCAGACGAATATCCTACCACCTCTGGTGACTGGTGGCGGAACTCTTATGCGCGCAAATGGTCAGGAGGCGTCGCATCCTGGATGAGGAATGCTATGTCGGCGTACCCTAATACAGAAATCGGTATCAGCGAATTAGGCGTCGATTCTGATAACGCAGTTATTAATAATGGCAACCACGTCGGAGCGCTTTGGTACTCAGACGTGCTCGGCCGACTGGCTTACACAGGTGTTGACTGGGTCACCCAGTGGGCGACTTACGCCAGCCAACCCGAATCATTTTCTCTCATATACCCCAACAATCAGGATAGCCAGACACCCACCCTGCATGCTCGCCCAACCTACGCAGCATATCTCATGTATAGTAAGTACTTTGGCGATCAAATGGTGCAATCATCTACCTTTGACGAAAGTAGGATCTCAGTCTGGGCATCACGCGACAGTGATGATCCGGGCAAGTTGAAACTCCGGCTCACCAATCTGACCAGCTCGGCCATCACGACACCAATTGCGCTGAATGGCTTCAGCGCGTCCAGCGGCCAGGCATACGTCATGTCGAGCACAAATCCGCTTGACCAGTCTGCCGCCAGTATGACCAGCTCGGCACCGACTACTATAAACGGCGTCAAGATAAACGCCATGAACGTGAATGCCAGCCTGTCATCTATCCAGCCAGTGAATGTGCCGGTAAACGGAACCTCGTTTAACTATACGATTCCGGCTTACAGTTCAGTTGCTATTGTCTTAAGCGGTTCGTTCTAAGCTGAAAGCTTAAAAACCTGTATAAAATCTTCACTTTTTTCTAAACCGTATCGGTGGGTTTGCGCTATAGCAGACAAATCTTTGTGCTGAAATGGGAGGCTTTCCGTCAGAATATAGAGTGGTTTTTGGGTGCGCGCTGATATTTGTTGAAACATCTGCCGGTACAAGTCCAGGCCATCTTCGCCACCAAAGATCGCTATAGCTGGTTCCCGCATAGCAGCCTGGTTGATGGTGTGTGAGTCGGGAACATAAGGCAGGTTGCAAAGAAGGGTGGAGGGTGGAGGGTGAAGGGTGAAGAGGGGCTCCAGCAGGTTGCCCTGATAAAACTTAACATCAGCATTCAGATTATTGGCATTTTGTTTCGCTACCTTCAGTGCATCTTCATTTATTTCTGTCGCTACAACTTCCAAC
>CAZJWS010000138.1:0-2665 GCA_964549985.1 uncultured Candidatus Saccharibacteria bacterium
CTGGATAGCAACACCGCGCTAGAGGGACAATATATTGGCAATGTTCTGCAATTGCTCGACAAGCACGAGCAACCAATTGACGCCACGCGGTTAGTCGCCAGTACCAAAACCCAGATTATCTCGCGTGATTATTTGCTCAAACTGGACGAAAAATTCATTATTAACATTTACCTGAGTGTCGCACCTGTCAAACCCGATTTTGGCAGCGAAGACAGGGGTGGATTCGTGTTATTGATACGTGATATCACCCACGAAAAAAGTCTAGAGGAAGAACGCGACGAATTTGTCAGTGTCGTCAGCCATGAGCTGCGCACACCGGTTACCATAGCTGAGGGCAACCTCTCTAACGCGCTTATGAGCATAGACAAGCACAGCCAGATTAGCGATATACGCAACACCGTCAACCAAGCTAGAGATCAGATTCTTTTCCTGAGTAGCCTTATTAACGACCTGTCTACTCTGTCACGCGCGGAAAATAAAACGCTCGACGTTAATTACGCGTCTATCAATGTCCGTCAGCTGGTAAAGACCCTGGCAGAAAATTACCAGCCCAGTGTCGAAAAGAAAAATCTGACACTAGAGACCCACACCGATCCAGAGCTAGAGCTGCTGTATAGCAGCTCGCTCTACGTGCGCGAGATCTTGCAGAACTTTATTACTAACGCTATCAAATACACCGAACACGGCTCTGTTACTATCGCGGCCAAGCAGGGTGACGGCGGTACAATATTTACCATCCAAGACACCGGTATCGGTATGAGTAAAACCGACCAGGAAAAGATTTTTAACAAGTTCTTCCGGTCAGAGGACTATCGCACTCGCAAAAGCTCCGGCACGGGCCTGGGGCTATATGTAACTAACAAATTGGCCAAACTTGTCGGTGCCGAAATTACCGTAGAGAGCACACTCGATAAAGGCTCAGTGTTCACGATTTTTATTCCTAGCCGCGAACCATCTAAACTACTATCCGTCGAAGCCGAACAGCAGAATTTAGACGCATCATAATTCCATAGATGCTTCTTAGACTCTTGGGAGACGCGGGATAACACGCATCACTGGTATGCAGATATTACGATCTTTCCATTCGACATTAGAAAACTCGTACTTGTACATCGAGAGCTGCAGTACATATAGTTCGGCCAGCACCGCGAGCGGAAATGCCGCCAGCGCATAGACAGAACCAGTAATTTGCCAGGCGCGGATGATCCGCCAGTGCAGCACACCTAGCAGTACTGTGGTCACGCCAGCCATACTAAATAGCAACCCGAGCGGCACAAAAAATCCCACCACGAATACTCCCAGTGGCAGGACCAGTGCCGTCAACTCGGCAAGGCTGAGTAACATGACAGCCTCGGGCCGTTTGCGCATTTGCGGGTAGCGAGTCCGGATAGCAGTCTGCCATTGATCGCGCGGTTCCTTGTTAGAACCTATCGCCAGCCGGCCGCTACTGCGCATAAAACTATAGCCGTCAGCCTTAGCCAGTTCGCGGGCAAAGTAACTCTCTGGTACCACGGTGTTGCTGACGGCCTTTAGCCCGCCCAGTCTCATAAGTGTTTCGCGGCGAATCATCCAGACAGTACTAAGTACCGGCGGTCGTTTGAACAGCCGGCGGGGCAGGGCAAGCTCCCACCAATAACGCATTGGCTGCGCCAAGCCGCTGGCACCTGGTTTTTGTAAACCCTTTGGCATTACCGAGATCATCTGCTTACGGCGGGCCGTTAAACTAGCAGCCATGGCCTTAACAGCGTGTTTTTCCAGCCGCACATCAACGCCCATAAACAACAACAGTTCACCGGTAGCGGCTTCTGCCAGCACCTGATACGCCTGGTTTTTGGCCAGCCAGTTGCCTCGGGGTGGTTCGCCAGCGATAAACCGCACACCATCCTTGGCAAAGCCTTTAATAATCTCTGACGTTTGCTTCTGCGAACAATCATCCAGCACCAGCACTTCCAGCTTAGGATAATCGCTGGCCAATACTGCTTGCAGGCAAGCGGCTAGCGACTCGGTCTCGTTGCGGGCAGGCACACAGACACTGATGGTCGGCAATACGCTATCTGGCGTGTATTTATCGCTAGGACGCAGGGCGCTCCTTCGTAGATTGCGGCGCAGGGCAATATTGAGTACTACAGCTACTATTAGCGCCAGCGCTAGTAATATATACAGCCACTGCCGGGCAGAAACCGCGTAGTAACCAGCTTGCCACGCCAACCCCAAACTAAGCAGCTGGCAAACGGCTAAGTATAACGTCGTACGACGGGTCACTACCGCCAAACGCCGCCAGTCACTACGGCCATACAATAATCTAAAAGCATTAACCAAACGATACAACGCTATAATGCCAATAATAACTGCCGGCACCGAAAGGTAGGTAACAGAGTACAGTGACACCGCGAAAGCCGTTGTTAAAATCGAACCGGCATAGGCAATCCGCTTTGTCAGTCTATGCGGCACTAATGCTCCCAGCAACTCCAGCCCAAGCCCAAACAAACCTATGCTCAGAGCCGCCATCAGCGGCGTATTCATCATAAATCAATGATAGCATAAGGGCTTTATTGTTCTTTAGGTAAAGAACCAAGCCGTTAATGTTCCTTGGATAAGGAACCGAATCCCTACTTTCTTGTACCGGCAAGAAAGTAGGCAAAGAAACTCGGGCCAAACTGTTCCT
>CAZJWS010000139.1:0-2657 GCA_964549985.1 uncultured Candidatus Saccharibacteria bacterium
CCAGTCCGGAAGCCGTAGCGCCGGTACCCCCGCTTGGCGACCAGCTGTAGCTATAAGAACCTGCTCCGCCTGCGGGCGTTACGGTAGCGGTGCCATTGCTTCCCCCGTTACAGCTCACGTCCGTACCGGAACCGGTAGCCGTTAAAGCGGGCGGCTGATTCACAGTAACGGTTTGCGTGGTCTGGCATAAATTGTTATCGGTAATGGTGCAGGTATAGGCGCCTGCAGCCAGCCCGGAAGCCGTAGCGCCGGTACCCCCACTCGGTGACCAGCTGTAGCTATAAGAGCCAGCCCCGCCACTTGCAAGAACAGTTGCAGAGCCATTGGAGCCGCTGTTACAAGAGACATTGGTTTGTGCTGACAGTGACACCTCAAGTAAGGATGGAGATGTAATATTTACCGTCTGATTTTTCGTACAACTATTCGCATCGGTTATGGTACAGGTCCATGTACCTGCTGCCAATCCTGTAACAGAGAGCGTACCGTCACCGGTTGGGTTGCCTGGTGTCCAGTTATACGTGAGCGTGCCGGTGCCGCCGCCGGCTGTGATTGTTGCAGTACCGTTGGAGCCGCCAAAACAAGCAATATTGCTTTGAGAAGCAATAGATGATGTAATCGCCTCCGGCTGTGTGATCGCGAATGTTTTGATAATACTGGCGCCTGAACCATCGGTAATGGTTACCGTGTAGTTCCCCGCACAAAGGTTCGAAGCCGTTGATCCGCTGCCGCCACTTGGCGACCAGCTGTAGGTATAAGGGGAAGTACCACCGGAAGCCACCACGGTTGCAGAGCCGTTACACACACCATTACAGGTAAGGTTCACCTGGGATTGGGTTGCTGCAAGCGGTGTAGTTGCGTCATTGATGCGGGCAAGGAAGAAATCATTCCCGCCATCGGCGGTAAGTGTAGTGCCGTTAAATGTGATGGTATTCTGGAAGTTTCCCGTTGTATAAACGTTTTGCACGTATGTCGGGCTTGTTTGTACATAAGACGCTACTCCGCGCGCCTGGTCGTCGCTGCTGCTGCCGGCCGTTAACGCCCAGACTGCTGCTCCGGATGTATTGTAACGGGCAACATAAAGATCGTTCAGTCCGCCGGTGTTGCCGATACTGACCGAGCCCCCGAAAGAGCATGGGTTACTGCCCGTAAATCCACTGACAAGAATACCTCCATACCCATCGGCAGTAATGCCCAGTGCACGGTCATCGCCGCTTCCGCCTGCGCGTGATGCCCAGGAAAAGTTATTGCCTGATACGGAATATTTGGCGACCATAATATCCTGAGCACCTGAGTTGGTCAGTGTTCCTGCACCCGGAATCGTAATGCTGCCGCCATTATAATACCCTGCTATATAAACCCCCGCAGAAAAAGGATCGTATGTCACTCCTAAAATTTCATCGGTGGCTGTTACGCCTGTTCCCAGGCCAATTACATTGGTAAAGTTAAGCGATAGGTCCAGCTCCATCAGTAATGCATCAATGCCTCCGGTGCTGGTAATATTAAAAGGGCCATAAGATCCGCTTCCTGCTGCGATGGAACCACCTGCCACGATAGCCGGTATAGAACCCGGAACATAGCAAATGCCGGCTCCTCCTGATATCATATCAGCCCCGGTAGTGCTGCCACCTGTTGCAAGATTAGTCATTACTCCAGCCGAACTAAACCTGGCGACGAACAGATCGGATGCTCCGCCTGAAGTTGGAGCCGTAAGACCATTCAACGTAAATGTTCCTCCATACGACCCTATTACATAACTATTTCCGCCTGGATCCACACAAATACCTTCTCCGCCATCATTGGAAGTTGCACCGCCAAACGCTACTGCCCAGTTTACCGCCCCGTTGCTGCAGGCGAGCTTCCCCACAACAACATCTGACCCCGTGGTTGTTGATGCCGAGGTAACGTTTACGGTATTGCTGCCGCTCACTACCTGCGGTGTCCCGCCAACATTTACCGTTCCGGTAAACCATACGCTGGCGCCGTCTGTGCAGATAGCACCCGAAGGGGCTATAAAATCCGATCCGGAACCTGTAATGACCGTATGCCAGCGGTAGTTCCCGTTCTTGTCGTAGCTGGCAACAAAGCCATCATTGCCCGAACTTGTGAAGGTGTTTGTGCTTGCTGAACTAAGGTTGAAATCGGTAGTGCCATTAAATACGCCGACAATATAAACATTCCCGTTCGCATCGGTACAAATACCTTTTGCCGTTTCAACGCCTGCTGACCCGCTGCCGTCTGTTGGCATGGCAAGGTTCCAGTTCGTCTGGGCATCTGCGAAAGATGAAAAGAGCATCAGCGCCATTACAGCCAGCGCGATACCATTCTGTTTCCATGAAGAAAAAGTAGAAAAGCTCATAATGATAGTATTTTATTTTATGTGGTTAATATTAAGTCAGTTACTCGTTTTTATTCTGTTTATTTGTATTAACATTATCATTTTTATTATCAATAATATTCAAAAATAAAACAAAATTCAATATTTACAAATTTCAGTTTGAATCACGTAAAAATACGAACAAATAGATATTTTATGCATCCCTTTTCTGAAGCCAAATGCAGCTAAGTACTGTCCCGAATAGCCTCCTTCTTCACTATAAAATTTGGCATTGTTAATAAAGTATATCTAATTGATTATTTCTGTTTAATATAAGCATAGC
>CAZJWS010000140.1:0-1716 GCA_964549985.1 uncultured Candidatus Saccharibacteria bacterium
CCTGACAAATATTCGGCCAGCCGAAGTATACCGGCTGCACTACTGGCGCCAGGATGGAATAGGCAGGTACAATGTATGGTTCGCGGTGGTGGTTGACCAAGCACTTGATACTTTCAGGCTGCAAGCAGAGGAGGTTGCTGCCGTCAGATGGGTCAGTACTGATGCACTCCTGGAAGAACTCAAAGCAGACCCCTATCATTTTACTGGCCAAGGCGATCTCAAACGCTGGCATAAGGCAATCGAACTTGCTAAGGCCCTCTAGGCTGAAAGTGGGGCCGGAAAATCCACCCGCTTGCGGACGCTGCGGGCCACAATCGGCCCCATGTACTCCTCTAATATGAACTCTGTGCTAATAGTGTACGGATCAAACTCGGACCGTATGGCCGGTGCTTCATCTGCAGCATCGGCTGCGAGCGTGCCTAGTATCAGGGATGATTCCCACGGAGAAACTGCTTCGGCCGCGATGACATTAAACCCCTCCGAATTCTGCCGGACCCTGTGCGTAATCACCCCCAGCCCTACCACAACAGCTTGCAGTTTGTCGGGCAGCGCATAAAAAGCTTGCAAGCGTTCTTCCTCTGGACTCCAGATTATGCGCGCAAAGACACCAGTACGCTCCCACTGGGGGCGGTGGGTGAACTGGCCCATAAACCGCAGGCGGTCCAAACCCTCATATTCATCCACCTGGGCAGCAGTGGCAAAACTGATATCAAATGGGGCAACTTGCTTCTGATCGAGTTCGCGCCAGAAGCTGTGCATCCTTAGCCGACCGCCACACCAAACAGGTGCCCGATTACATAAGTTACCAGCATCGCAAAGGCCCCGCCCACCACCACCCGGCGGACAGCCCGGCCGATGTTTGCCTTGCTTAGCTTTGCACTGATGTAGCCGGCGATTAAGAGGGCTACCATAACCGAGACAAAGGCCACCGGCACGCGTAAATTAACCGGCGGTAACAAGATAGCCGCCAACGGTATAAGACCGCCCACCGTAAACGAAATTGCCGAGGCAAAAGCCGCGTGCCAGGGATTGGTCAGGTCGTCTTCGTCCAGTCCAAACTCAATTTCCAGGTGGGCGGCGAGTGCGTTGTGCGCGGTTCGCTCCTTGGCAACTTTGGTGGCAAGCGCCTTGGACAAGCCTCGCTCCTGGTAATGGCCGATAAGCTCCTGCAGGGCGCCTTCTGGATCATTCTTGAGCATACGGCGTTCCTTACGGATATACGACCGCTCGGCGTCGCGCTGCGTGCTGACCGATACATACTCGCCAGCCGCCATTGAGAGAGCGCCAGCCAACAGGCCGGCAATTCCTGCCATAGCAATAGCCTGTACGTCTTGAGTGGCACCAGCCACACCCACTACCAGACCGGCGATTGAAACAATACCGTCATTGGCACCGAGCACGGCGGCGCGTAGCCAATTAAGCCTGGACTTCTCTGATTGCATGGAACTCCCTTGTTTGCACAAATTATATCAGTGTAAGCAATATTAGACCAAGAGGCCCAGCCCTAGCCTACACGGGTACCAATTGTTTCGCCGGAGACCGCCCGGAGAATGTTGCCGTCTTTGTGCAGGTCAAACACAATCAGGGGCATTTTTTGCTCCATAGCCAGGCCCAGAGCGGCCTTGTCCATTACCTGGATATCACCGTTTTCAACTGCTGCTTGGAAACTCAGCTGGTCGTATTTCTGAGCGTCTTCAAACTTAGCGGGGTCTTTGT
>CAZJWS010000140.1:1726-2590 GCA_964549985.1 uncultured Candidatus Saccharibacteria bacterium
CAACTGATGCCGCCGCGGTGTCACTAGTCAAATACGGTTTGCCGAGTCCACCAGCTACAATGACCACGCGCTTTTTCTCTAGGTGACGGATGGCGCGGCGGCGAATAAATGGCTCGGCCACCTGATTGATCTGAATATTGGTCTGCAAGCGAGCCTGCTGGCCGTGGTGCTCCAGCATATCCATCAGGGCCAGGCCGTTCATAACCGTGGCCAGCATGCCCATATAGTCAGCGGTAGCGCGTTCCAGACCCTCGCCAGCAATGGTTGCGCCGCGCAGGAAGTTACCGCCGCCCACGACGATGGCCATTTCTACGCCAGTTTCGGTGGCTTTTTTTGATCTCGCTCGCCAGCCAGGCAACAAATTCCGGGTCAATGCCGCCCTCGCGGCCCGCTAGCTGCTCGCCTGATAATTTTAAGAGTACGCGTTTATAAGACATTGGTTACTACTATACACCTTCCTGCTTAAAAAAGCGGCGGGAACTCCCGCCGCTTTGCTGCATTAGTCCCGATTTTGCGGCTTGATTACAAGCTGTTCGTATATGCGCTGTTCTTCGTCAGAAAGAACCTGTGTATCCCGAGCCCAGATCTTACCGACCATCGCAAAGTGCAGCTTCTGCTGGTACTCGCTGTCCTTGAGTGCGTTATGCGTGAAGTCGCCGTCGGGTATTATATCTGCTGGCAGCTTGCTTTTGGCAGTCTGGCGCCAGTCGTAATCCCGTCTAAGTACTTGGGCCATGCTTTTGATGCAGTAGCCGGCAACCCCGAATGGCGTTTCCAAGCCAGCTTTCTTGATCTCAAGGTTCTCCCAGGGGAAATCGAAGCTGGCATTAAAGGCTGTGACAACGATGCCAGTTTTATGGTGGC
>CAZJWS010000141.1:0-1271 GCA_964549985.1 uncultured Candidatus Saccharibacteria bacterium
TCGGCGGCAGAGAAGAAGACGGCCGCCTGCCACGCTGGCTTGCGCCCAGGAGCTGCCGCCTGCAAGCCCGGAGGCTATCCCCATAGGCAGTATTACCGTGTGTGCTGCCGACGATCTGGCCTGCGAATCACCAATTGCGGTCCGCCGCAGTGGCAACTCTACCCCAGTCAACAATATACCCGCTCTCTGTGATGTACGGACTGGCGCAATGGTAACCGAGACAAACGAAACCCAAGTTGCACCCGATATTATCTGGGCTATTATGGCACGCGAGGACCGCGAATTCTGCTTTACCGAAGGCGCCAATCTGGAGGCTTTCCTAAAAGCCGCCTACGAGACCATGAAGGGCAACCCGCAGGGGCGCTCAAATGTCGCTGGCCAGGTGGCCGACAAATATTTTAGCCAGTCTGGCCCAGAGAATAAGTTCTTCCGTGAACTTTGGGGTACCTTTGGCATCTCGCCAACTATTGACCACCTCTATACCAAGACCCAGGTCATGGGCATGTATCTGAACATGGTTTACGGCGGCGAACCAGAGGATGGCTATGGCCGCTACGGTATCTACGAGATGAGCATGCTGATGTTTGGCATCCCGCCGAGCCAGGTCGATACTGGCCAAGCCGCTTTTTTGGCAGGCGCTCTCCGGAACCCTAATGCTTATACTCCCAAAAAAGACCCTCAGGCCGAACAACGTGCCCTGGAACGCGGCACCGAGGTACGTAACATCGTCCTGCAGGACATGGTTGACTTCAAGATTAATGGTGTGAGCCGCCTTACCCAAGAGCAAGCTGATTTCTACAAATCACAGCCGCTGGGACGCAGGGCATGGGCACCTGACACGGCCCGTGTAGGCAGTAACTATGCCGAAGCCGATCGCCTGGAACTCCGCCCCGCGGTAGAAGAAATTATTAATGCCGCCTCCGAAGCTACTGGTCTTAGTAGCGATGAGCTGCGCCGACGTAATGTGGTAATCTGGTCAACTATCCTCAAGGAGGACAGTGAAGCCCTGCATACCGCGCTGGCCAATAATCCACTGGCACCGGATGGACGCGATTACGGCGCAATATTTCTTGATGATACAGGGGCTGTCACTGCCTATCGCCCCGGCCGTTATGATACCGCTACCGGGCATTATGTCGACTTGCTTAAAAGCCCTGTTGTTACAGGCTCTTCCGCTAAGGTGATAGTAACGATGAGCTTTTTGGATCACGGCATGACTGCAGTCTCAGAAATGCCCAATCCAGATTATGTCAGATGGGACAATTATGATG
>CAZJWS010000141.1:1281-1716 GCA_964549985.1 uncultured Candidatus Saccharibacteria bacterium
CAGGCAGAACATATGAGGTAAGGCAGACCGCACAGTGTCCCGCCGTAGTATGCACCTTGCAAGTGGCCGTACAAAAATCTATCAGTGGGTCATTTGTAGCTACCGTACAGAATTTTGAGACTAGCGGCACGCCAGTATTACAAGAGTCTGTGGGGCGTATGGAAAGGCTCGGTATGAACCCAGGCGCTTTGGTTGGCCCAGCACTCACACTTGGTGGTCAAGAGGTCGAACCAAGACTTAATGCGCTTGGGTTACAGCAGCTAGTAGCGACACAAGGCCTGCAAAGTGACCTGCGTTTTATAAATGCTATCGAGTACGATTCGCCTGATGGCGGACGAGAACGCCAGGAGTTTGTACCTGCCGCCAGAACCCGCCTAGAAGACCCGGCCAAAACTGCCGAACGCATGGACACTCGCTACAAATTCGTTCATCACC
>CAZJWS010000141.1:1726-2026 GCA_964549985.1 uncultured Candidatus Saccharibacteria bacterium
CCAAAACTGCCGAACTCACCAATATGCTTTTGACGGTGCCGCAAGGCGGTACTCTCACCAGCTCTTTTGGCGAACTGGCTACCCATACTCAGATTGCCGGCAAGACTGGCACACCGGGTGGCAACAGCGAGGACGAAAGAGATATGAATAACACTGCACCCAATGCTGGTGTGATCTTCTGTGGTGCCGATGGACGAAACAAGACAGCCTATGGCCTGACCCGGCACCCCAATAGCCTGACCTCGCTCGGCCCAGATGCCGATGGCGGTGGCCAAACCGCGAAAATCTTGGCAGATGCCG
>CAZJWS010000141.1:2036-2563 GCA_964549985.1 uncultured Candidatus Saccharibacteria bacterium
GCCGTTAGACCCCTCATTGGCGAATACTGCGAGATTATCCCCGCAGCCCCGCAGGGCTAGACAAGCCACAATCTATATCCTATTCCCCTTGACTCACTTTAAAACCCGCTCTACTAGGAGCGGGTTTTAAAGTGATGTAGTGTAGCCTATACCTATTATATAGGTATTACACGTCTATCGGCCCATGACCATGCCCATTATGGCCATTGCTGGTAGGCAAGGCCTTTTTCGTACTAGTGGTATTTTGCTGGGTAATGCCGGGCTGCGTGCCTGTAGTCAATTCCTCTATCTCGTGCAGATCTATCTCGGCAAACCGCATTGCTGCTTTTTCCTCGCGTATTACTCTCTGCTCAGTGGCAAAATCTCCAACCTTACCCCCCATATAGGTTTGCTGGATGCGGTTCATAGCATCGGGCACTTCGCTGTCCAGATTGCCCGTAGTTTCCCGGCCGTCCGGCGCATAGAAGCGTACGTAGCTCTCCATCACATCCAGGGTCGTATTTGGAGTCAAGTGGAATACATGTACA
>CAZJWS010000142.1:0-2544 GCA_964549985.1 uncultured Candidatus Saccharibacteria bacterium
GCCGTAGATGGCCTTGAGGCCGCCGGTGGCGATCATGAGCGCCGCGAGGAACATCATGTTGGTCAGGCCGGTGTCGGTGAATGAGATGGTCATGTCGAAGTCTCCTTTGTTCGGGATCGGGTCAGGTCTTGGTCGGGTTGCGTAGGCGAATCTCGGCCTTCTGCTTCTGGTGTGCCCAGATGCAGAATGTGCTGCCCATCATGATGGCCAGCAGAATTTGCCCAATCACTTGCATGGTTTCTCCTTGGTCTCGGAGGGGATGTAACTACCAGCCCTTGATGTATTCGAGCGCTTGCTCGAGATCTTGGGCGTCTCGGGCTGCCTGGTGCGACCTCTCGACGAGGGCGATTCGACACCACGTCCATTCGCAGCCATCATCCGGTATCCCGAGGGCCTTCAGCGCCTGAGGTATCGAGTGATTGTGCTTGTGGCGGGCTGCTCGGATTTCACCGAAGCTGACAGGCTTGTCCAGGTAAGCGGGATTGGTGGTCATGGGGTCTCCTGGACCGGGATGAACAGTACAACGCTGTAGTCGTTGGGGTCATCGGCGGAGCAGTAGTCGCAGAAGCAGCTCACGTATGTTCCGTGGAAAGCATCGTGGTGCTGCTCTTCGAGGGGCTTCATCAAGATGCGCTCCAGCATGACGACCTCCTCCCACGTCTGTAGACGGGTGCCCAGATCGGCCGCCCGCAGTTCGCGGTTGGCTCGGGCCAGGGATCGGTAGCGCTTGCGCGCTCGGCGGATGTCGTGGTGGTCGATGGCTGTGGTGGTCATGGATTGCTCCTTGTGGAGTTGTGAGCCGAAGCTCGGGTTTACCTCGATTGAGGAACAGAAAGCAGAAAGATCATTTTATACTTTCTGCTCCTCAATCAAGCCAACAGGAGCAATCCCTGTACTTAACAGGGTAAAACAGAGAGCTTATTAAATTGCGTTTCTAAGGAGTTAAACTCAACCTAGAAACTTAATAATTGTAGCACAAGAAGCATAAAAAGTCAATACATTGACCTCTGTTATTGTGTGAGGGCGTTGTAGATAGTTTTGGCGAAATTAGCGATAGGTGCGGATGATCCAGAGCCTTGGCCCAGGATGGCTACGGCAAATTTCCGGCCGTCTGGTAGGGTCATGATACCGATATCGTGGTAATTGATGTCTTCGTTCCAACCGACTTTGGTTTCCCATTTGGCCTCTGGCGCGCCGGTTTGCAGACCGCGCTTGAACTTGGCGTCCTGGGTGAGCATGGAATCCAGCAGGGCAGCGGTATTTTCGTCATTCAGATCTTTTTGCCCGGCAATGAGTGCCAAGACTTTGGCTGAATCCGCGGCAGAGGTGCGGATGCCGTTAAAGTACGTGCCGGTCGTGCCAATTTCGCTGACGACACGCTGGTTCAGAGTGAATTGGCCCATATTGGCCATGGCAGCTTCGCCGCAAGGGCTGTCGCTGGAGCGGATCATAGCGTCGGCACACTCGCGCTTGGTGCGGCCCTGGCTTAAGATTTCATCCGGATTCTGGGCGCCCGACTGAAAATCCTTGTACATCAGGTAGGCAATGTAGATTTTGTATAAACTGGCCGCAAACAGCGATGTATCGGCATCCACGGCAGCAATATTGGTACCGGACTGCAGGTCATGTACCACGACATAATAATCGGCCGACTGCTTGGCTGCCCAGGCGTCAACGGCTGGCTGGAGATCAATTGGTGTATAAGCTGGCTCCTGTGGTGTGGTGTTTTGAGCTGTCTGGCTTTGCTGGTCGCTGCTCGGTGCTTCGGCTTTGTGCCCGCCAACTATCAGCCAGTAGACAATGCCGCCGATGATAATAACGGGAATAATGAGTAAAACCCAACGGTTTATACGGCGTTTTTTGACCGGGCGGCGGGAGTAAGAGTAACGTTCCATCCCGTTAGAACTCACTTAACTTAGTACATTTGATAAATAGCTGAAAACCCGTACATGGTTCGGTCACGCACTGATAAACGACAGTCTTTTGAGTTCTAACGGGATTCATGAACCTCTAGTATAGCGTGTTTCGCCTGCCCGAGACAGAGGCTACTCTTCTTTGAGTCCCAGCATCAGGCCGGCACTGCGGTAGCTGTCGGCCACAATGGTTTTGGCCTTTTGGCTGGAGGTGGCGCTATTGGCGGCTTGGAGGTCGGCCATATAGGCTTGCAGGGCAGCGGTGATCTTCTCTTTGAACACATCGTCGTAATGGTTGCTCTGGCCGGCGGTATCGAGCTCTTTGTCTACCAAGGTATTTTCGCGGGCGGCCAGTTCAATCTTGTTGAGTTTGATGTTGCGGGTACCGAGGTACTGGGTGAGTTGCTGCTGCTGCGAGGCTACGCTGAGTTTGGTGGTGAGGGCCAGGGAACGGATGGTAGTGTCTTGGGCCTTAACCTCGCCCAAGCCGGTCAGGCGGACGATTTCTTGCTGTTGGGCCACTACGGTTTTGAGCGCCTTGATGTCGCCGCTGCCGGCACTGGAGAGGATGGTGCCGATGATAGAAGCAATAATAATCAGCACAAAAACACCGGCCGCCACGATGATAATG
>CAZJWS010000143.1:0-2509 GCA_964549985.1 uncultured Candidatus Saccharibacteria bacterium
CGCTGTTTCTCGCTTCGTGCGATGATGGCAAGCGTATGTACGTGATTCTGGAGCTGGTGCGCGTCAACGACATCCTGGTCTAGCGACGGGAACAGGGGAGGGCTCCTCGGGCAAACGGCTTCATGCCAACTGCTCGAGGAGCTCCCACCCCAATTATCCTGCCCGCACATCTGACGTCTTATATTTCATATTTGTACACATTTTTTGCCCGCCTGCAGCTTCACGAGGCGGTTTTTTGTTGCCAAAAATACGCTGACGGGGCATAATCATTCATAAGCGTTATGAAGAGTTTACGGGTTAGTCGCAAGAAACTATTGCTCGCAGGGGTGGTTATTTTGCTGCTCGGCGGGGTAGTGATTACTTCTGTATTTATCCATAATAGCCGCAAAGAAAAAGAGGCCGAAGAAAAGGCTCAAGCAAGCGTAGAAGTAGAGGAGTATACGCATAAGCGCACCGACTACAGTGCGCAGGAGATTGTAGGCATGGCTCCAGATCCAGACTATGCTTTTAACCGGCTGTTCTCGGTAGCCGACATTGCAGAAGAGACCGGCGAAATTGATAAGGCAGAGTCCTATCTAGTTGAGGCCGTGAACCAGGCCAAGCTTACCAATAGCCAGGAGACAATTGATGCGGGTTACCGTCTGCTGATAGCTTTTTATCAGCGCCAGAAAAATCAGTCCAAGCTGGATGAGCTTAAAGGTACATTGGGCGAAGAGAAGTTCAGGATGATAAGTACGCCCGAGGAGAGTCCATACTTATGATACGTGCATACAAAGGCATTGTTCCGGTCGTGCTTGGTCTGGCTCTTTTGACTTTGGCCACAGTTGTGTTCGTAAATGTTAAGCAAGCTCAAGCGGCTTTAATTGGCCCAGTACAGCCAACGGACGGTACGCAGATGGGTATTGGTGGTATTGGTGGTCAGTTTAACAGCCCGGAGTCCAGATCCAGATTGTATATTAACGCTGCCACCGGTAATGTGACCATCAACTCCCAGTACGGCTGGAATGTAAATGGTATGACCGTGACTCGCACCTATGGCAATTCCGTCACTAAAGAATCCTGGTGCGGTGATCCGGCGAACCCTGCTGATGTTGCGGGGTATAGCAATCTCCGGCCGTTCAATGGAGGAGGCGACTCAGTATTCACCATAGGGGGCATTACTCTGCCAACCTTTAGCCGGGACGGATTCAGAGTCTACTGCGTGTTTATTACCTCTGCCTCTTCGGGTGTGACTCCATTTACCTTATCAACTTCGGCTGGTTGGGTTGGTAATGATGTGAGTGCCGTGCCATCAGCCAGGACTGGTTATATGCACGACCGAAACCCAAGTGACTCCCATCCTGCCTGGAGCAAGAGGATTGACTACTCTCCTTTGTGTGTGGGTGCCAACGGGAATATCGTGCCTGGAGTAGTTAGCTTCTATGACCTTGACCTTAATTCGCCTTTTCAGGGCACTATGAATGTCAGGATCTACGAGACTACGGTGGATGGAGCGAACCTTCCGCCCGATGGCAGCGAGGGGAGTATGGGACTGATATTTAACCAAAACTTTACGGCAGGCCAAGCGGGTTGGGTAGACCACGAATATAGAGACACGGGTTGGGTGAACTATAGGGTTGGTCGCAAATACCGGTTAGTAATGACCCCAATAGGCGACAGTAACGTGTTCAAGGTATCCCTGCCATTTGAGGAATTTAATGCCGGAATACCGTGTAACCCTAATAGTCCACCGTCTGGGTCATTTACCATCACTTGCAGTCCCGATACCGCAGTTTTGACAGTGGCTGGCAGCGTTACTGATACTGATGGTGGTACCTTGACCATCACGGCCAATGTTTCGGGCGCAACGCCTGCTTCGCGTTCGACTACCCGGAGCGGCAGCGGTGCTATTAGCTTCGCAACTTTCCAGGGGGCGTTTGGGACGACGCATACAGTAACTGGTACGGTCAGAGACTCTGGAGGACTCTCTGCGACGATGACACAAGCTTCGGTAACCTGTCCGGCGGCGGTGTGGGTCACTGGCGCGGTGCGGAATGCTTATGATCCGACAGCGGGCTATGGTGGCGTAGAAATTACGACCTGCCGACCAACCGGATCGCTGGACGGTGCGACTGCTACGACTGATGCGGCGGGCAACTTTTCATTCCGCGTACCGCAGGGCCAGCCATATTGTGTCCGGGTGTCTGCCGGCCGGCCGGCCGGCCATGATTCTATACGGCTGCGGCCAAGGCTTGAAGTTTATGATTCCTGTGCAGTGTTTACTTTGACGGCTCCGTATCCTACTCCAAACTACTGTAACGAAGACGGTAATGCACCGTCGGCAGGCTATAACTCTCAGGCAGCCGGCGTCGCCAATGCCGGCACAGATCGGGCACGCGACGACGGTTACGACTTTGCGGTGCGGTTCCCACCTGTCATCAGCTGCACGCTCAGTGCACCGAATGCTATAGAGGTGGGGGCAGGGCAGTACACACCGCAAGTGGTAGTGACTAATATAGGCGGTGCAACC
>CAZJWS010000144.1:0-2500 GCA_964549985.1 uncultured Candidatus Saccharibacteria bacterium
GATTGACGAGCCGACTAACCACATGGATTACGTTGCCAAAGCGGCTTTTATCGATTGGCTTGACGAGGCCAAGCACGGCTGCCTGATCATCACGCATGACCGTGATGTATTGGCCAAAGTCGATCGGATTTTGGAGCTCAAGGACAAAAAGATTGTGAGCTTTAAGGGTAACTACGAAGCATACTTGAAGCAAAACACCGTCAGTACCACCAACCAGCTACAAAGCTACGAGATCGCCCAGCGCACCATTGCCAACCTCAAGAAACAGATTGAACACGCTCGGGCTATGAAACCAAGTTGGGGCGGTACGGCTGACAAGAAGAACCCGTTTGTGGTGATGGAAGAACGCCTAACACGAGAACTAAAGCGTATTGAAGCCGAGAACCAAAAGCCGAGTTTTTGGATCGACCAAGAATCAGCAGCAGCTTTGAACCCCAAAACCACCGCTAATTACGAAAAATACAAAGCCAAGAATATTAAGATCGCCAAACAGACCCATGGTGAGCGTTCGACAACCCTGTTGACACTGACCAATGTGCAGCTTGGGTACGATGATAATCCTTTGTTTGAGCCTGTAAACCTCAGCCTGCAGACTGGCGAGCGCCTGCATATCATTGGCCGTAACGGCGCCGGTAAAACCACTTTGGTGCGTGCGATTGCCGCAGCTGTGCGCGGCGAAAACCCTAAGACATTGCTCGATGGAAAGATTACTCCAGGCAATCACGTCCGACTGAATATGTACGAACAGGAGATGGGTGACAAATTGCTCGATTTAACTCTATATGAAGCCATTGAATCGATTTACCGCGACTTTGACCTGGCCATTAATCCGCAGGCCATTATGCGCAGTATGGGCGATTATTTATTTAATCCCGCCGAAGACGCTCAGATTCCCGTGCGGCAGCTCAGTGGCGGCCAAAAAGCCCGGTTGCAATTAATTAGAATGCTCGTGAACAAGCCAAACTTACTCATCTTGGATGAGCCCACCAACCACCTTGACTTGCCAAGTATCGAGGAACTGGAAAACGCCCTGAAGCCCTACCACGGCGCGATTATATATATTAGCCACGACAGCTACTTTGCCAGAAACATTGGTGGCAGCGAACTCAAACTTAGTAACGGGTTTTAGAACCCGTTAAAGCATAGTAATGGTCAAATCTTTGATATGTAGTTTTGCCAGTTGCCGGTCATTAGTCACAAATTTTTCGGCACCAGCGGTGATAGCGCAGGCCAAATGCAAGGCGTCGCCCAAACCAAGTTTGGGCGTGTGTGCCGCCCGCATGTTTGCGGCTAGCAGCAATACCTCTTTTGTCAGCGGTACAAACTCTACCCGCAAACTATCCAGAAACCCAGCCGCAATCTGCCTGTTTTTTGTCCGGCTCATTTTCGGTGCAGACAAAATCTCGGCGTATACTAGTTCTGAAAGGATAACATTATCCTCGTTAGCCTGTAACAGTGCCGCGGCTTTACGCCCAAACTCCGGGTTATTTTCCAGTACATAGATAAGAATATTGGTATCAAGAGCTAGCATTGTCAACGGTCCATTTCGGCACGGATACGGCGCTGGTATTCCACCGCGTCTTCCGTCCAGACACCTTTGAGAAGACCGTAATATTTATCAACTGGATCTTCGGTGGTGAAAGTAATTTCTTTCTTGCCGACAGATTTAACATACAGAATCTGCCCCTTTTGCAGACCAAGCTTGCGCCGGGCGGCTTTGGGGATAACGACTTGGTAGTTAGTAGATAATTTTGTACTGCTCATACTCTTGTATGATACACCATTTAGTATGATTTGTAAAGTAATAGGAAAATTTTCCTATTAGGATATCTATAATTTGAGATCCGGATAGATAGATTTTGTGACGCCGTCGACTTCGCTCTTGAGCTGTGGGAATGGTACGCCTTCGCGGGCGGTGACGCCTTCAAAGATCCAAAAAACACGTTCTGAGTAGCCGAGTCCGCAGGTTGGCGGCATACCGTATTCGAGCATTTCGACATAATCGATATCGAGCATCATGGCTTCGTCGTCACCTGCCTCGCGCATATTCTGCTGCTCAACAAATTTATTAAGCTGATCCACCGGATCGTTGAGCTCAGAGAACAAATTGCAAAGCTCAGATCCAGCAATGACTGCCTGGGCACGCTGGGTGAAGTTTGGGTTCTCATCATTCTCTTTGGAGAGCGGCGAGATAAAAGTTGGCGTATTAATGAGCCAGACCGGCCCTGCCACCGTTGCCCTGACCTTCTTCCAGAGCTTATCAATGCCGCGCGGGATGTTTTCGGTCTTTTCCACTTCCAGCTTATGCTCCTTGAGCTTAGCCTGGACTTCTTTGATAGTGCAGTTATAGACATCAATATCGTAATGATCGCGGATTACCTGAGCGTAATCCCAACGCTCCCACTCCTTGCTCATATCGACATCCATACCATTAACCTTAAACTGAAGCGTACCGAAAGTACTCTCGAGCACCGTCCGGAACATATCTTCCATAAGCTGC
>CAZJWS010000145.1:0-1493 GCA_964549985.1 uncultured Candidatus Saccharibacteria bacterium
GATGATATCCCACGTTGCGGCTATGTCTGCACACACATTCTCGAGGTTGTGACGGCCCAGCAGCTTTACCTCATTTATTGGCATAAGGGGCTGTTTGCGGACATGGATCATCTCATTCTCTACATAGGCTGTGCACAGGCTTATGACATGTTCGCCGGGACCCGGCACAGCATACGTCTGCTTGGTTTTGGCCGGACTGCTGGCGGCTACTTGGGAGCTACTAGTGTTAAAGGCGTTATAAACTGCGACATCGTCGCTTTTTTGGTGGCGAAAAAGGTTTGCCTTGGCCTGTATGTAATCAGCCATGTCGCTGTGCCAGTTGAGGTGTTCGGGTGCTACCATTAGACAGACAGCAATGTGCGGGCTTTTCTTGAGGTCGTATAGCTGGAAGCTAGAAAGTTCCAGCACCACATAGTCGCAGCCCTGAGCTTCTTCCAGGACATCCAGCATAGGTTTGCCGATATTGCCGGCCAATACGACTTTCTTGCCCGCAGCCTTCAAAATCTCGTAAATTAACGTACTGGTAGTACCTTTGCCCTTGGTACCGGTTACACCAATGATGGGCGTCTTGCAGGCCGAGAAAAACAGATTTATAGCGGTTGTTATCTTTGGCTTTGCGTCAGGGTACTTATCCAGTATCACCTTTGGGTGGATGCCAACACTTCTTACGATAACCTCAAACTGGTCAAGATTATCGAGGTATCCTGGGCCTAAATTGCCCGTAGAGCCCTCAGGAAGCGCTATATCGGGGTTTTGGTCGCATATGGTCGGATACACACCCCTGGCTGCAAAATAACGGTACACCGCCTGATTTTCAACCGCATAACCTACTAAAGCAATTCGCATATGCTTCTTAGGATAACTGTTTCTTGACTAGTTCGGCAACCTGGCGCGGTGTCATGTCAGCTTTTACAATAAAGGCGCTCACATTGAGCGCCTTTAGCGTGGGTGGGGCTTCCTGCTCGCCCATGTTAGTGAGGATAATAACCTTCATATCCTTACCCCACTCTTCGGCACGGATGGCCAGCAGGGCTTCGTCGCCGTTCATTTCGGGCATCATCAGGTCCAGCAGGATAATATCGGGGCGGAACTTTTCGACCAGCTCCAGACCAAGGCGGCCATTCTCGGCGGTTTCGACCGTATAACCCTCGGCCTCAAACTTAATCCGGTACATCTGCGAGATGGCGGCGTCATCTTCGATAATTGCTATTTTGGGCATAGTTCTAGTATAAATCCTTTTGTTTATATTGGTTCGGATTCTATTTCTGAAGTAAGGATTTCTATCTGTCGCATGCCCTCCATAACTTCTTGAATAGGCGCTCCGTAAGACAGGCGCACGTAGCCGTGGCGTGATGAGAAGGCCCGGCCGGGTACGAGGATTAAATTCTTTTCTGCCGCCTTTTCAACGAAATCCACGTCTAACATATCTCGAGGAGCCTTAAAGAATACATAATAGCTTCCTTGCGCTCCGTGAATATCGTAGCCGAGTGCCT
>CAZJWS010000145.1:1503-2491 GCA_964549985.1 uncultured Candidatus Saccharibacteria bacterium
CGTTTTCTCTTATATTTATCAACACTACTGAACTTGTACTTGAGGGCGGCAATAGCAGCGTGCTGGGCTATGGAAGAGGACGAAAAGACCATGTATTGCTGAAGTTCGTTGATAGCATCGATAACATCGAGCGGGCCATGGATATAACCTAGTCTCCATCCGGTCATTGCGTACTCTTTGGAAAAGCCGTTCATAGTAATGGTATTAGGATAGATGCTACCAATACTGAAGTGTTCGCCATCATAGACAAAATGTTCGTAGATTTCGTCAGAGATGATATACAAATTATGTTTTTTGGCAATCTCGGCTATCTTCGTAAGCTCTTTTTTAGTGTAGACGGCGCCCGTAGGGTTATTGGGGGTATTAATGACAATCGCCTTGGTTTTTTGGGTAATACTGGCTTCTATACTGGGGATATCAGGATGGAAGGTGGGAAGCGCCAGCACAGACATGACGTTGGCGCCAATGGCTGCAGCAAGCTGTCCATAGGGTGGGTAGCACGGATCAACGATAATGATCTCATCACCCGGGTCCAGAATTGCCATGTATACCAACAGAAGGCCGGTAGTCAGCCCTGGTACCACCGTGACGGCTTCACTGATAGCAGGGATGTCGTTATTGCTGACTAATTTTTGGGCAATGAGCTCGCGGAGCTTCGGGAGCCCGTTGGCAGGGGTGTATCCAGTCTTATTTTCCTGGATAGCCCTGATACCAGCGGCTTTAATGTGGGCGGGAGTTTTGTCTTCCGGGATGCCTACACTTAAATTAATTGGATCGGCAATCTGTTTCTGACGCAGAAAAACGTCCCTAAAATCACTACTATCGAAGGATTTCAGCCGGAGGGACAGTCTATTCTTCATATTTATTTTGTGGTTAATGACTGAATTATTTCAGAAAATTACGGTTATGTAAATAATCTTACATTTTGTGTTCCGTATATGTGCATTTTTGTCTCTTCCAAGGAGGTATCCAGCTATTAAGTTTTGTA
>CAZJWS010000146.1:0-1061 GCA_964549985.1 uncultured Candidatus Saccharibacteria bacterium
CGCGACCGCCGGCCTCGGTACTTACCCATATGCCCTGGCTTAATTCGGTCTCTGTGGTAAGCGGCTGCCAATCGGTTCCATCGGTTTTGTATGAGGCCTGTCCATCTACCAATACCGGCGCGACACCTATGAGTCTCACCTGTTGTTGCTGCGACACTGGTTCTTCTGAACCGCTTCTGCCCAGTACGAAGTAAGCGGTGACCCCGCCTATGCCTAACACGGCTGCCACAGAAGCCAGCACGAATTTGTTCTTTAGGAAACCAAATTTAGATGTACGTGCCGGCTTGGCCGTATCGGCAGCAGAGACAGCTGGTGCAACTGGCTGCTCCACGGGTGTTGCCTGCGGTTCAACCGGCTGGTCCTGTTGATTGTTTGTATCCACGGTATGAGATCCCTCCTGATTTGCTTATGTTTTATTAAAATCAAAATCAGGGCTTTCGTCAACTTTCGTATGACTATGATTCCCACGGGAAGGTTGTGTGGCCGAAGTGGCCATAGCGGGCGGTTTGTTCGTAAATGGGGCGCTTTAAGTCCAGCGTTTGAATGATGCCTTTTGGACTAAGGTCATAGCCCTCTACCACTTCTTGCACACCGTCAATCGTGACGGTAGCCTCGAGCGGCTGGTCGTAGCCGATGGCGTAAGCTAAGTGCACAAAGACTTCCTTTGCCTTATGCTTACGCAAATAATCCACGGCGATTTTGCGGGCGATGTAAGCGGCCGATCTATCGACCTTGCTTGGGTCCTTACCGCTGAAACAACCGCCGCCGATCGGTACGCTCGGACCGTAATTATCCACCACCAGCTTGCGCCCGGTTAGGCCGGTGTCGGCGTCGAAGCCGCCCTGGTGCCAGTCTCCGGCAGGATTGATATGGAGGGCAGGCTCAAGGGTAGAGGGTGAAGGGTTAAGGGATTTTAGCCATTGCTTAACGGCTTGTGCAAGCTCTTTGTGCGTAGCGTTTTGGAAGCTCGCCACCACGCTGACAATCTTGCCATCTTTGAGCGTCACTTGGGTCTTGCCGTCATAGGGCCATTTTTCGTACAAAAACTGATTGAGCTTGCG
>CAZJWS010000146.1:1071-2489 GCA_964549985.1 uncultured Candidatus Saccharibacteria bacterium
GCTTAATACGACTTCGAGTGGCAAGAGTTCTGGTGTTTCGCTAGTGGCATGGCCTACCATAATCCCTTGGTCGCCTGCTCCGCCCGTATCAACACCTTGGGCGATTTCGGGGCTTTGTTTGACCAGGCGGACTTCGACTTCGATGTCTTTGCCCGCGATACGGTGTACTAGTGGCTCAATTTCGGGATGGGCCGTAGATGTAACCTCGCCCACTACAAAGACTTTGCCGTGGCCGCCAACTGATTCCACCGCTACGCGGGCGTCTGGATCTTTGGCTAAATAAGCATCCAGAATGGCGTCTGAAATTTGATCGCATAATTTGTCCGGGTGGCCGGGGCTGACTGATTCGGCGGTTTTGTAGTTACTCATTACGCTACCTCCGCGTAGGCTGCTGCAGTCAAGCAGGCCCCGAGTTCATAGACCGTCCGCTCCTCTGCAACTGTGGCCGCGGCCCGTGCAAGCTCGCCCACAAGTGCCTCGATAACATTCCCGCCCTCGGCAGGTTGGAGTAATCGCTCGCAAATATTAAAATTTGTCATTAAAAAATATCCTTTCCCCGGTAAGCAGGAAAGGATATCGAGAAATTCAACATCTTCCCCTTACGGGCTGAATGTAGCACCTTACTATTGCTAGCAGGTTGCCGGTGGGTCGATGGGTCAGGTCCCTCGCCACGCTCTTGATATTTACATTGTTAAGCCTAGGCATCATAGCACAAGCGCGGCCGGTTGCAAACAAGCGCCAAACACGGGACAATAGAGATACCAAGAAGGAGGAATTTTATGAAGTTATTTGTACATAATGACCAACGCGGCCTGGCTGGCAGCGTGATTGCCATTATTATTGCCGTGGTGGTGATTGCTGGTGGCGCGGGCGTGTATGCCTATACCAAGTCCAAGGACAAGGACAAGAGTGATTCGGGCACGGGTGCCACATCGGAGACCACCGCCAACATTGACCCGGCCTGTAAGGCAAAGTTTGAAGATGACGACTTGTGTAGATTTGCTGTCAATAACGGTCTGGATGGTATGTATAAAGCAACCATTATAAGCACCTCGCCCAATGGCACAACCGAATTAGTGATGCGTGTCAGCGGCGATAAATCATACACCACCGCCAGTGTTGACGGCACAGTTCAATCCGAAGTCATCCGTATCGGTAGCGTGCTCTATTCCAAAGATGCGTCTGACGGCTCATGGACCAAGTTTGATACTGGCACCACCGTGGATGAAAACCCGGCCGACGACATCACTTTTGATTACGAAGATGATGCAAAGATTACCTATAAGGCACTAGGCCGTGAAGCCTGCGGCGATAAAACCTGCTTTAAGTACCAAGTGGTGGACGCTGATACACCAGACCAGGAGCACTTCCTGTGGTTTGATGATGACGAGTACAAAATCCGCCGGATGACTGTCAGC
>CAZJWS010000147.1:0-2350 GCA_964549985.1 uncultured Candidatus Saccharibacteria bacterium
AGATTGGGCTCGCCAGGCCCACCGCGGCGTCGATGCTGGCCGTCCAGTTCCAGGTAGGCCGGCGGTTTGTGCCCGGCGTGGACGTACTTGGGGTACCAGGAGTGGTTGGGCCGGTAATATCCAATCTGAAAGCAACTGAACCACCGTTGGCAGTTACATAGTTTGACTCATTGGGTGGGCTGTAATCATCGATAGCCTGCACGCGCCAGTAGTAATCACCACTGACCATGGTCATATCATCCGATCCTACGTGATAGGTGTCATCGGAGCCGTTTTGCCCCACCGTAAAGCTGCGTGAACCATGTGCCCCCAGGTCAGAGGTATAGTCTACTTCTGGCGAGCTAAAGTCGCTGTCGTTATCAATCTGCACCCGGAAGCGCAGCTGGTCAACCGGGTTGGCGTCAGCCAGGCTGAAGGTAAGCGTGGGGGTGTCATCGGTTCCAAAGCTGCCGTTAATGAACTGGCTGGGGCCCAACGATGTCGGGTCATCCGGTGCTACATTCACCGTCCAGTTGGTGTTATTGCCAGAGTCAGTCACGTTGGCTCCGGTGATATCGACCGGCTCGGTGGCGATGTTATTGCTATCCTGGACATCAAGCCAACTGACCACCTCGGTGCCCGCGGCATCCAGCAGCCATTCAATACCTGGCGTACTGGACCGCAAGCTCAGCAGTTCGCCCGGCGCACCATTTAAGCTGAGTTGACCGTTGGTTGTGGTAGTTGAATCTTTGCCAAATGTCAGCGTGGCAGCCTCGGATACCGACTTGCTCAGATCATAAAACGTGAATGAACTGTTAATGGACTGATCGGTACCATCCAGAATCACCTCGCCCTCTTGTGGCACGAACACCCCGCCGTCACCACGCAGATCACCGCCGATATTTATATCGTAATCACTAGCCGACACGTCCAGCCGGCCACTGGCCAGATACAGATTACCATTGATATCAAGACTGGTGTCAAGTGTCTGGGTCGAGGTATACGTAGCAGGTTCATTACCGGCATAAAAACGAGCAATTTCGGTGGGGGTTAAGGTACGGCTGTAGATGCGCAAATCATCAATTAAACCATCAAAGAACATACCATCGCCTCGGCCAATGTAGTTAAAGCCCTCCGCACCACTACTAAGCACTTCCGGACTGCCCACGCTGGCACCGTCTACATACAGCCCGAGCGAGTAGCTGACCATATTGTCAGACTGCGTAACACAGATATGGTGCCAGCTACCATACAGTGATGGTACATTCCAGCTGGCGGTTTCGTTGTCGGCATCGTTATACACTGCCACTTGGGTGCCGCCAAGTATGGCCAGCGCGTATTGGTCATCATTGCCTAAAACCGCACTATTCCCTGCGTTTATCATGACCCAGGCACACCAGGTGGCATTGTTGGGCATAGTTTGGCTGCCAACATCGGCATAGGCGGTCGTGCCATTTAGGCTCAATGATGCGTCATTTGCAAAGTTGACGGCAGGTACATTAGTGGCCGTTACCGCAGAAGCTTGCAGCATAGCACCGCGCTCAAAACCTGATACGTCGGGGAGCGGGTTCGTGCCCTCGTCGAATGTCCAGTGGGCAAAGGTACTGTCGTTGAGGATCAGGTTGTGGTAGCTGTTGCCAGTCTTGAGTCCGGTCAGGTCGGCATCTGGGGTGAGTAATACCGTACCTTTGCTGGAATCATTTGTGAAACCGGTTAGAGTTTCGGAGTTTTTGAGCTGCAGGGTGCCGTTGTTGCTGAATATGCCTCCGTCATTGAGTACCAGGCTTTGGCCGGCCAGGTTCAAGCGGCCTCCGCCATCAATAGTCAAGCCCGCCAAGCTGACAGCGCTACTGGCTGTAGCAGCATGGGGCGCACTGGCAATAGTCACGCGCGTGTAGGGGTCGGGTACTGCGCTGATGTCCCAGTTGGCTGGCGTGTCATAGTTGCCCGAATCTGAACCATCCCACGTTGCCCCGGTGTGATCACCAGCGGCAAGGTCAGCAACTTCGGCAGCTTCGAGTACGCGGCTGTACAGCCTGAACTCGTCAATCAAACCGTTATAGGCAGAAGTCGGGTCATTGTTGCCCCGCCAGCCAATCCGTAGATCGACCGGATTGGTCAGATCAGATCCAGCTCCGGACTGTGTATCCATGAGTACGCCATCGACATAAAGGCTGATACCACTGTTGTCAATTGCACATACCAGATGGTGCCAATTGCCGTCGGCAATATCGGCTGCGGCCGCATCGTAAAGTGCTGGCTGGGCAGCTTGTCCGGCAATACATACGATATTACCACCGAAGATTTCCAGACTGTAACCCTCGGCATTGGGGTAATCGTATTTCTGGGCGATGATAGCGTTGCCAGTACC
>CAZJWS010000148.1:0-606 GCA_964549985.1 uncultured Candidatus Saccharibacteria bacterium
CCAGCGGCAGGTGCCGGACTCTTGGGAATTGCAATAGGGATCCATTCGTCAGTAGGGATTACATCGCTCTGCACGGCAGCTGCCCCGGCGGGCTCAGCGGCCTCGGGCAAAGCTTGTGCCGGAGTATGTAACCGAAGAGGCTGTTCATCATCGAATAGCAACTGTCGTATTGCCTCCATGTCTGGTTGATTTGCCATATCTAATTGCCCCCTAACAAATCTTTTATAACCGGCCCCATTGTGGTATCCAGTGATGGCCGGGCGAATTTACCCTCTTCGAACTGGCCGGTCTTGATATTGAACCCTGCCGGCACCTGTTCCATGCCGCCAATTGCTATGCGGATAAGCGCATTTTTGAGGTCTGCATTGCCCGCAACAGCAACATCCAAGGTGCCATTACTGCCCTCTACGCAGTAATTCGGTTCAATATCTTCGCCCAGCTCAAATGTAAAGTCAACCTCGGCGGCACGGTCTTGTATCCGGTCAATGACCGACGGCGTTGGTACATACTCACTGTCCGGTGCAAATTTAAAGAAAATGCGCTGCGGCGGCACTTGTTCTGCCAGCTCTGCCCGCTGGAAATGGGGGCTGGAGCTGAAATCCTACG
>CAZJWS010000148.1:616-2328 GCA_964549985.1 uncultured Candidatus Saccharibacteria bacterium
GGAAGAAAATTTTCATAACCTCGGTATAAGCCCCGGGTCCATCAATCTGCTTGAGTCCGCCAATCCGCTCCTGGTTTGCGGCATAAATCTCATTGAAGGCAGGGATAAAAATGTTATCAAAGTGACATTCTTCAATCTTAGAATATTCGTCAAATAGCATTTCGCCCGCAAGCTGCAGGTTATTGCTCCTGTCTTCCAAAAACCAAGCAAGGAATCCGACACGGATCGAACCCGCCTCAATACAGCCGGTATAAGTAATATCTGTTTCTTCCACGCCGCAGTCCGCCTGGCCATTGCTATCGGTTGCGGTATCAGGGCGCAGCATCTCAAAGGTCGCTTTACCAATAGGTATGCCGAGATCTAGCTGCTTGCCGGCAACATCCGGATCGCCATACATCGTCACATACATAACATCGTCATCCGACAGAGTGTCGAGCACCGTAATCCCAGGCACTTTGATGCGGCTCACCACTCTACCCTCAAGCATAGTCTTGGATTCACTGACCGTCCGATCAAGAACATTGCCCTTCATGCTGGTGCGGGCTTCGACATCGATTACAAAAGCCCCTAGATTCTCGCTCAGGGCCAAATGACCTGCACGTTGCTGCGTACCTATCGTATTGTGGTCATTACGCCATGGCAAGGTAATATCGGGTACGCCGGGAATGCGATTGTAGGCATCGGTGGCGATCTCGGCAAACTTTTTAGCTGTCGGTTCAAAAATCGGGTCATCGACATGTGCCATAGCGCCTACCATCAAACCAGCACAGACACCAGTCATCGCTAATTTCTTCCCCGGGTATTCCCACAGGCCACGCGCCGCCTGCACAACTGTCCGCTCCATAGCTAGTCACCCTCCGTAGTCTGCGTTGGCGCAGGGACTGACGACCCCGGTAGAACTGTTGTGCTGGTAGTGGGTGCAATATCCTCTGTAGCCGGCACTTCAAACCCATGCTCTGCCATAAAGGTCTTGATGGCAGCTTCCGCCGCCGCCGGATCCATGTTGTATGTCTCTACTGGCCAATCCGTTGTATCAGTAGTAATCAGCCCCATTTGTGCAGCTTCTGCGTCGCCTATACGACGCACCGCCGTATACGGCATGGCAGAGTTCAGGTTGCCAAGCGACTTCCATAATTGCCACTGGCGCACGCTTTCTTCTGGATTTGAGAGCGGTAGGCAGCCATAGTTATCCATGGCAAGGAGCTTATTGTCTTCATTCACCTCTTCGTCCTCAACTGTCCTGGGTATTGCAATGTCATTATTGGCCTTCCGAAGCTGCAAAACTTCATCAGTCATCGTTGGGCCAGGGTCAATTTCACCGGGTATGAACTGCTTTAACAAATCATCACCTGCTTGCTCAACCGCAGAAAAATATTCTGCATCAGTCATTTCTACGACTGGCTTACCCGCCCGATCTGATACAGCTTTAAGAAAATCCCTTTCCTCAGGCATAAGGAACATGGGCATGCCATTGGCCCTGAAAGCTGGTAAGCCTGTAGAGAGCGCAGCGTGCATTCTGAAAGCTGCAACTACAACGCGACGGACGCCAAGAAAAGTCTCCCGCGGGGTCGGTACTTCCTCGGGTTTTAAAAAGATTGACATCTTTGGCCATCCTTCTTTCCCATTATTTGTACCAAAGTCATTAACGGGGTCAAGCGCACCCAATGCCCGAGACGTGCCATAACGTACAGCTAAAGCGCACCACTCATTTG
>CAZJWS010000149.1:0-2323 GCA_964549985.1 uncultured Candidatus Saccharibacteria bacterium
AACCCGCCGAAGCTGTCAAAAGTAGTGTTATTGACCTCAAAGATACCAAGCTCTTCAGCAAACACCGATCCCTCTCCGATCCCCTGCTCCAGGCTATCAGCCAGCGCCTGGGTCGCCGCGAACAATCATTGCTCTTCCTGAACCGCCGTGGCACCGCCCGGTCAGTGCTATGCCAAAGCTGCGGCTGGCAGGCGCTCTGCCCTCGCTGCGATATCCCGCTCACTTACCACGGAGATGACCATACTATGCGATGCCATATCTGTGCTTTTCGGGGCAGTCCGCCTTATGCCTGCCCGGAGTGTCAAAGCGCCGATATTGTCTACCGCAGCCTGGGCACCAAGGCGCTGGTAGATAGCCTGCACAATCTGTTCCCGGAAGCCATTATCAAACGCTTCGACACCGATAATCTAGCCGACGAGCAGCTCGGCAAGCATTTTGAAGCGGTCCGCGAAGGCCAGGTGGACATATTGGTGGGCACTCAGATGCTTGGCAAAGGTCTGGACCTGCCAAAACTCAGCCTGGTTGGCATCATCAATGCCGACACCTCGCTGGGCGTGCCAGACTTTTCATCATCTGAGCGCAGTTACCAGCTGCTCCACCAAGCCATTGGCCGGGTTGGCCGCGGCCACCGCGCCGGCGAGGTGATCGTACAGACTTTTAACCCCCGAAGCCCCCTGCTGCTCTCGGCGCTCAAGCAGAACTGGCAACAGCTGTATGATCAGGAAATTATCGAGCGTAAACAGTTTGGGTTTCCGCCCTTTTATTTCTTACTCAAGATCAGCGTCAGCCGCAAGACCAGCCAGTCTGCCGAAAAGTTCATTACCAACCTCTACCACGAAGCACGCCGCTCGGGACTCAAACTACAGATCAATGAGCCCACACCTAGTTTCTACGAAAAATCCCATGGCAAACACAACTGGCAAATGATCATCAAAACCAAACAGCGCGGTCAGCTTGTACAGCTCATCACCCGGTTGCCCAAGGGAGACTGGACCTACAACCTCGACCCGATCAACCTGCTCTAGCCTCTTGTGCCGGCAAACAAACACCCGGCAAGGCCAGGTATCCGCCCACAGGCACAAGAGGCTAGAGCTACGCGATTGCTTCGCCGCGTTCCCACAGCAGCTCAAAATACTGCCGCTGGTTATTGGCAATATCCGGGTTGTGTATTTCTATACCAAAAGGGTCGCCGTCCTGCCAGCTGAAGTAAGTCGTAACGTCGTCGTACACGGTTGTACGGTGCGGCACCAGGCTATCTTTGGGCGGCAGTTTACGAGCCGACCAGTTGGCCAGGCTAAAGCCAAACTTACCGCCGTACCAGCGCTTCTGTGCCTCGATAAAACTGTCATCCACTAGGCTACGCGATACGATTCCCCGCTCGTTACAGCGCTCTACCCAACGCTCAAAAAACCGCCGGCCTGCATGCGATTGAATATTCTCCGACAAGATAGACAGCAACTCCCCCTTGGCCTTAGTCTGATTCCACAGCATCTGTTCAATACCGTCGCTACCGCTGTAAAACTGTACTTTGGTACCTGCACCAACCGGCCGGTCTCGCTTGCTCATAAATGCCTGAAAAGCCGTCATCTTGGTACTTAATGTCTCGAGTGTCGCCTGCTTGGCGGCAAGCTGGTGTTGCAGATTGGTAATGGGTGCCGGACAGATGACCTGCCGGTGGGGATGAAGTTCTACCTCTACTAGGTGCAACCGCTGTAGTTCATGCAGACTGCGGTAGATCCTGGTGCGCTCCACCCCCGATGAACGGGCAAGCTGCGAAATTGTCTGCGGTCCATAGAGCACCAATGCCGCATACATATCGCTCAGCGCTGGATCACTTACAAACTCTTTTAAGAGTTTTCTAACTTGCTGCTTAATATCCATACCGCCTTTACTGTACATTCTGTGCACTTTTTGCACAACAAATTTTTAAGCACCCTCATCCAGCCTACAGTAGGTAGTGTGCTCCCCGTACAACCACGGAATCGCACAAGTCGTAAAATAATAAAGGAGGAATCGATGAACTATCAAGAATCAAGAGTATGGCTGGCCGGCACGTCCGAAGCCACCCAGACTATCTTCTATGACACCGTAGGGACTATCACGCGCACCAATAGTGCCACAGGCGATCCGCTGACAGATCCGGCCGCCGAGCTGTATCTTCCGGCTCATAACCTGCGTCACGCTGCAAGAGTTGTCGCTCATATTCACTTGCTCAAAGATGTCGTTGGCCTTACCCCGCTTGAGTACGAGACCGCTTTATTAGCCGGCATCAAACATGACGAGGTCTATGAGCTGGATGCCCCGGCTCACGCCAATGAGGCCG
>CAZJWS010000150.1:0-2323 GCA_964549985.1 uncultured Candidatus Saccharibacteria bacterium
GTGTTTGGTTCATCGACAGCGGCACCCTCGACATCAAGTCCGGGCACTGGCGTACATGCACCGAGAGCAGTTGTACAGTACTCTAACCGTACAGCTACAGCTGTTCCGCCACTCGCCCCAGTTGTAAATTGAAACGTATGGGTTGCCGCCGAACCATTAGTTTCGTCACCCGGATCACCATCTGTGGCTGAGCCAGGAAGTGTACTGCTCAGCGTCAGGCTTCTGCTTGTAAGCTGAGCCGCGCTTGCTTTGCCGAAGAACGATGCAAGGTTTACCACCATCAGCAATGCCGTAAAGGTCAAAGCCGCCAGTAGCAGACCCGTCCGCTTCAGCGAAATTGCATAATTACTCATGCATTATTCTCCTTTTATTTATTGTTTGTTTTAGGTGTTACCTGACAGTACTCTACCAAACCCCTTATGGCAATGCAATAGTTTTGGTTAGACTTATCCACAGGAGCCGATTTGTCGGCTCCATTTACAATTTACTGTTTACCGTTTACCGTTTACCGTACATTTTCCTTTGACTGTTTACGCAGTGTATTGGCAATCTTTTGAAATATTGGCATTCTTGAGCAAGCCGACCAACAGTCTGGGTGTCAGCCGTGTAGCTGGATAGAAGCGTCAACCAATACTTGGTCTCTGCTGTCTCTTTCTTGGCTATATATATTTTGTTTCGAAAATCTTGTTTAGAGGCTGCGTTATTTGCCTCGGCATAATTTGCACCTATACTGGTCGCCGAACGGACAAGCTGGTCAATAAGCGGCCTGGTAATTACCGTTACTTTTATTCCCTCACAAAATCTCAGAACACCCCTGAAAAACTCCAGTGTTCGGTCCCCTAGTGTATAAGGTGAATCGTTCATAGTAAATGCATTGTAAATGGTAAATTGTAAACAGAAAATTGCCTGTGGCTAGAAAGTTGCGATGGCCTGTATGACTAATGGGTCCTGTACCGCCCATCAATGAGCCCCCGACATAGCGTACCTACAGGTTTTCGAGGGGAATGCCGGTCTTTTCTGACACCTTGTGCGCCCAGGCGACAAGACGCTCAAACTGACGATCGCGGGCAATTTGCTCGCTCTCTACCTCGTCAAGCCGCTTGAGAAAACCATCGATAGTACTTACAAGGCTATCAATTTTGCGATCAAAATTGTCCATACGAACTTCAAGCTTGTTGAACCGCTCATCAACCTGCTGTATAAATGCTTGCATGACACCCAGAATCTCTTCGGTCTGCGCCTTAAACTGCTCATCAAGTATGCCGACTAGCTTTTCTTCAGTAACATAATTGCTCATTGTATATCTAGTATACCCCCGTCTTGGGTATTTGCCGTATGTATTTTTTAGAAAGTTGCAATGGCCTGGATCACGAGCGTGGTCCTGTACCGCCCACCGGGCGTGCTAGTAGCTATATTGGCCATAACAGACATGGTGTACTGGGTTTGACCGGTCTCTACCGTACTCTTGGCAATCACATCGCCATCTACGTATTTGAAGTTGTTTTCCTGGTCATACCCTACTTCTGGCTCGCCGTAAGCAAAAGAGTCGTCCGGATACTGTACTGGGCTAGCTCCAATGCCCGGATTACTATTGGTCACCAGATTTATACCAAACTGCTCCTGGCCTGGAGCTGACTCGTTGGGAGCATTGAGCGCGGTCAGGGCATGCGTGCCGGATCCGCTTACATTAGCGGGCGGACTACCGTGTACCCGCACCACATATCCGTTGGTCAGATAACTGGCTATGCTGAAGTTAGCACTTGCCGCCGCCGTGCCCGAAACACTCAGTACACCCAGGTCAATAATATTATTGGACACTACCACTGATATAGATGGCTCTCCTGGCGAACCAAACCCACCGCCCAAGATATAATTGGGACTGCTGGCATCGGCATTAGTGCCGCCAAGCGACTGGTCGGCACAAAAATTATTACTACAAGCGTCCAGCTCGCCGCCCTGGCCTATAAAAATCTCGTCCACCTGATAATTAGGTGAGGTATGCTGGGCAAAAGCCACTATGGGCACCGATAAAATCATGAGCCCCACTACTAGCCCCACCCGAAACAAGCGAGATTGCATAAGCAGTATTATACACGGGGGAATTCTTCTTTGGCAAAGATGGTGTGTTGTATTCTTCTGGAGAAAACCATGTCTTCGCAAAACGCCAAAACCCGAACAAATGGTTTTGGGGTTTGTGGTTCTAGTTAATGACGATGTAGTTGAAGCGGCAGGTGGCGCCAGCGGGCGGAGTCGAAGCCGTAGCAATAGAAAACTGCGTAGCACTAATATTAGTTACATAGTAGCCGATATTGGCGCAGCCAGG
>CAZJWS010000151.1:0-2305 GCA_964549985.1 uncultured Candidatus Saccharibacteria bacterium
GCTCCAGCCACGATGTTTTCGGCCGCAAACAGGTCATTCCCGTTTTTGGCATTCTGCAGCGCGGCTTCGGCCTCTGCAACCATGGCTAGACCTTCGTCGGCGGCTCGCTTGTAGTTTGCGAGCAGTGCCTCCAGGTCGTCATCTTCGTCATCGGGGATGTCGTCGATGGCATCCTGCAGGTTGAGCACGTCGAAGTCGTTGCCGGACAGCATCAGGTTGACTGCGTTGTCCTTGGCGGGCTTCAGGAGTGCTTGCAGCCTGGCGCGCTCGTCTTCGACGTCCTTCTTCATCTTCCTGAGGATCAGTAGTGCGATGATGAGCGGCGCAAGTGCGAGCACGGCGAGCACGGTGATGACCAAGCCCCACGGGATACTTCCCCCATCACTGCTGGCGGCTGCCTGCGGCGTGGGATTCGGTGCCGTGGGTGCACCTGGATTTGACGCGGGGTTCTGCTCGGCTTCAATCGCCTCGCTCATCAAGCCGTAGTTGATGGCGAAGCTGCCGCCAAAGTTGTCGTAGTCGGCATAGCCTTCGAAGTCGCTGCCAATCAGCTCACCGAGTGGGAACTCGATGGACGGATCGTAGGCATCGAAGAACAACACCAAGTCGTCTTGCAGGTACAGGTACCCGTCCTCCTCGTAGAAGAAGTCGGGGCACTTGTTGGCCAGGACCTCATAGGCGAAGTCCTCGGACGTCTCGTAACCCCGGAAATCTTCTAGGAAGTAAGCGCGCGGGTCGGCGCCGTGACTTTCCAGCCGGTCCATGGCCATGCGGAGCTGATTGGGCTCTGCACGTGGTGTGACCCCAGGGTCTGTGTAGACGGGGTCTGTACAGAGTCCCGGTGACTCCTGGGCATGTGTGAACCCAGGGGTGAACGCTACCAGCCCGAGGGCGGCAGCGGTGGATACGATGATGCGACGCATAGGAGCGCCTCCTTGGTTGTCTCGTCGGATGGTTGGTTGTGTTGGATTGCTTGCTGGTTCGGACAAAACAATCCTGCTACCCCGCCAGGATTCATTAGTCCGAACCAAGCATTCACAACCACCACGCTTACCGGTGTAAGGATCGTGAAAATGTTCAGTCAAATTGTAAACGTGCCGTCAATGCATATAGCACCGACAGAATGTCATAAATTATACAATTTTATAGTAATTTATGCAACAATTTATTACTAATAGCTCTCGGCCCGTAACAGATGTGTTTCGAGCGAGTTCAGTAGGTCATCGTAATGCTTGCAGTTAGGCTCACGGTATAAGTAGAGCGTACGGCCATCTTGCAGCCGTTTGCTGCCGCTGAGCTTAAGCCCAAAATCATTATTTGGCTGAAACTCTATGGTCATGCCCCGGTTGCACGCCTGGGCCTCGGGTACCATAGTGAATACATGGTCGACCGTTTGGCCTGTAAGTAGGCGTTCTCTGCTTAGTGTCGAGATCTGCCCTGTCGTTATCTGTAGTATTTCCGGTTCATCCGGCACTTGATACGTGCTGTTTGACGGCGAATAAAAGTATAGTAATTTGCGGACCTCTGAGGTTTCGGCGGGAAGCTTTAGGCGTGCCTCTTTGATGAGCAGAGCGCCGTCATCTGTTTTTTCGGGCATGCTCTTTAATTCATCAAGCCCTCTCATGGCGCTCTGTATGAGCAAAGTTATCTTTACAGTGCTGTGTTCCTGCATCCAATTCCAGACAATGCGGTTATAGGCGGCCTGGGCCGTGATTGCCGCGGCCAGTACGAGGCCAAACGAACCAAGTACAATAATGAGCAGTCCCTTTTTCCAGTGCAGCCTGCCGTGCCTAGTCGGGTGCGAGAATGGGAACGTCGATTTCTTAGTTTGTTTCTTAGTTTTTCGTTTTTGAGGCATAGTGCCCTCCTTACTAAGGAGTGTAGCGCTAGATGCTTATGTTTTGCAATGCTTTATTGCTTTGCCATTTATGCTCCTAGTTCGATACTGATTGGACAGTGGTCGGAGCCCATTTGTTCTGGGTGGATTTCTGCTTTAAGGACTTTCAACTCTAGGGCCTTAGAGACGAGCGCATAATCAATACGCCAGCCGACGTTGCGGGCGCGGGAATTGGCAAAGTGGCTCCACCAGGTGTAGTAGCCGTTACCTTGGGTAAACATACGGAAGGTGTCTACAAACCCGGCGGCCAGCCAGTTATCAAAACCGCTGCGCTCTTCGGCCGTGAAACCTTTCTTGCCTACATTCGGCTTGGGATTGGCTAGGTCATTCTCAGTATGTGCCACATTCATATCGCCACAGTAGACCACGGGTTTGGCGAATTGCTGCGTTGGCGGCTGTGCTGCTCCC
>CAZJWS010000152.1:0-2228 GCA_964549985.1 uncultured Candidatus Saccharibacteria bacterium
GCCGCCAGCCCTGATCTGATGTGGTTATACTACGAATACTTACGTCCTACCCCTCGTAAAAAGCGGGGATGGCTTGCTAAATTTCATACCAAAATCCAGTGGTCTCAAACAAAGCATGGTTTTGTAACTGAAGCTGTTATCTTTGCCATTTTGTTCCCGACACTAGTAATTATTGGACAAAATACCTAAAATATTATGTCTAGGGTCAGACCCTAGACGGGGTAATGAGATGAAGATCACATCCATCAAACAGCAGGTTAAGAACCCGGAGCGGGCTAGTTTGTTTGTGGATGGGAAGTATTCTTTTAGTTTAAGTTTGAACGAACTGGTAGCCGAGAAGCTCAAAATCAATCAGGAAATCGATGAACCAGAACTCAAGCGGCTCAAAAAAATGTCCGAGGACGGCAAGCTGAAAGGCCGGGCGCTGGAGTGGGTTATGAGCCGGCCACGTTCCGTCCGTGAGTTCAAAGATTATATGTTCCGTAAAAAGGCTGATCCAGACCTGACCGAAAAGCTCATCACAGAATTTACGGAACGGAATTATATCAACGAAAAACGCTTTGCTGAATGGCTGAGTGACGTACGAAAGCGCCGCGGCAAAAGCAACCAGGCAATCCAAGCCGAGCTAGCCAGCAAGGGCATCGCACGGGAGACAGTCCAAGAAGTTCTGTCGGGCAGTGATGAAATTGAGCGGCTCAAAGAGCTGGTAGCCAAGAAGGGCAAACTGCCGCGCTATAAAGCCGATCCCCAAAAATTCATGCAATATCTTGCAAGGCAAGGGTTTGCCTATGACGACATCAAAGCCGTTTTACAGGGGGACTAGCTAGTGGCTGGTGCGGTGGTGGGCATGCCAGCCTCAATTGTCACATCAGCTTCTTTGATAATGATTTTCTTGTCATTTATCTCAATAATTTGACTGTGGTCAATGCTAAGTTGGCCATCGGTTAGACTCCGGTAAACGGGGCGGTTCACATAGAGTTTCTGAATAACCAGCGTAGTGGTCTCGAGGGCGTAGTCGGCGACTTTACCCAGCCGGCGTTTGTGATTGGTAACTACCAGCTTACCAAGCAGCCGGAATTCAAGTTTTAGGACATCTTGCAGCCGTAATAGCTCATCTGGTTCGCTGAGAACCTCGTGGTCGTTTATTGCGATACCTTGCGGTACAAAATCGCGTACATCCTGAGCAAGCAGGATTAGGGTCTCTTTGTTGAAACCATCTATGCAGTACCAGCCTTCTATCTTAAGGTTGTGCGGATTAATGATCGGCTCAGTGGCTATGGCAACCTGGGCGCCGGTTCGCAGACTCATGACTGGAATGTTGATAATTGTTTTAGATAATCTAAGCACAGTAACCTCATTATACGACGTACCAGTTACCAAAGGTAAGTGTTGTAATATTTAGCAAATTTTGACGCTCATGCTTGCATTGCTTATATCTGGGAATACAATACGGCTCAATTATGTCCAAGGCAGTTAGGAGGCTAACTTGGGTGGGGATGGCAAGTGCGGTAGTGCTTGCCCAGCTTGGGGTGTTCTTCTTGTCCGGCACTTCTGCCAAGGCGCAAGCCACCGGGCCGGCATTGAGTATTAGTCACTTCAAGATTACCTCCAGCAATGGTCAGTTTGTAGAGCTGTACAACAACTCGGACGAAGTTATTGATATGAGCACAATCCAGCTGGCGTATTACAACAATTACGATCTCTCCAAGGCTACCAGCAGCAAACTTGTGAGCCTGAGTGGTAGCCTTGCTCCACACTCATATTATCTGGTGAATGATGGTGCACTGAACCTGTGCTACCAGACAATGGTAGCTTCGGCATCTTTGAGTTTCAGTAGCACGGCGGGCATGGTGCAGGTGTTGCGCCTACGCCAAGTCACAATGGGTGGGCCGTTCACCAGCGAACTGCAAGATCATGTGGCTTGGTCGCGTGCGGCCGTAGCGGGTGTGGTAACATTACCCACAACTGCTCAAACTACGGCCTTTCATCGTAGAGTCTGGGCTTCTGCTCCTACGATTGGTGGCGGTAGCTGGCAAATGATTCAGCCCAACGTAGTAAATCCGTGCGTATTTGAAATGGTACAGGATACTGCAGTCGTGGAGGATATTTATGAAGATATTTTCTTGCTGCCACCAACTATGCCGCCCGTACAGTTCGTGGCTGCGGCCAGTACATCCAAGGCTATCGTGAATCGTAATGTCGGCAAAATGGCACCGGTTGTCAACGAA
>CAZJWS010000153.1:0-2225 GCA_964549985.1 uncultured Candidatus Saccharibacteria bacterium
GCCTGTCGTCAATCTCGGCTTGCTTTTTGGCTTTCTCGCCATCTTCAAATACCTTTTGCTCCAGGGCCAGATCAATGTATTCCTGAGTGGCCACTGGCGTAGGTTCTTTGCCAACTACTTGGCTCTCTGCATACTGCACCGCACCTGGTTTAAAATACTCGACAAGCGTAGGATCTACAGGTACTGGTACCTGTTCGTATGTGTATAGTGCGGTAGCCGCCTCCAGCTTAGAGCGGTCGGTGACAAACCATGAGTTTGTATCTTCATCAAACCGAAGATCATCTTCATCAAGATAGTCTAGGA
The DNA here is from genome assembly GCA_964549985.1 of uncultured Candidatus Saccharibacteria bacterium. GTDB lineage: Bacteria > Patescibacteriota > Saccharimonadia > Saccharimonadales > JACDBH01 > CAZJWS01. Next base: position 304 of record CAZJWS010000153.1, read on the forward strand.
GCTCTGGTGCTACTTTGTAAACTTTACGAAATGCCGGGCTTTCGGTACGGCGAGGAGTATTCTGCGTATCCACTGTCTCACTTTGTTGTTGCATTTCATTATATGCCGCCATTGGGTCTTGGATATCCGAGACATCATTTTGCTTTGAGGTAGCCTGAGCCTCCGGCGCAGGGTCAATTGCCGCAGGAGCCTGCTGCTCTTGCCCGGATACTGCTGTAGTTTCTGTGGGAGCTTCCTGCAACTCTGCAGGTAACTCTTCCGCTTGCTCCGCGAATTCGGCTCGTATAACCACTGGCTCTATGTCTCTTAAAATATCATCAAGCTCACTATGCAGGGGTGACCTGCCTTCATGTAACGTCATTTCGTACTCCCTTTGAAACACATCATAATACTACTTTGTTATTTTGTAAAACTAATTTTTTGGTAAAACCTTACCAAGCTTCTCGCTAATAATTTCGCGCATCGTAGCAAGGCTGTTGCTATCGAGCCCTTCGGGTAATGTATCAATGTGCATCCACATAAATCCACCACCCGTAACCGATGCTGTTGACAGAGTAACCAGGTGCCGCTCGCCAACCCACAGGGCCGCAAACGGCTGCATGTAATCATCCGGTTGGCTGCACACTACCACTTCGTCTTCTGGCCGTAACATTTTGACAAAAGTATTAACAAACCGGTCAGAGACCAGTAGCGCATTATTCTCGTGCTGATCCTGTTTATATTCTGGTGCTGGTGCAAAGTTATAAACTTGCTCTAAATCAGATCTGAGTTTTCCGGCCAGCTCACGAGCACGTTCATCAAAACGAACCTGTTGCTCCTCGGTTATATCTTCACGAGGGTAAGACGAAACTTCGGCGACTACACGGTTCCACAGCAGTTCGCCCAAACCCGCAGTAGCTCCGGCCTGGTCGTCTACCTGCAAATTAACTCCGTGCTCTCTGACCGCCTCAATCTTTGTGTATAAGCTGCTTGCTTTAGCAATAAAATCAGCGAACTCCAGCCGTCCCACCCGGAAGGCATGAGAGCCTATACTGCCAGTGGTATTCTTCTCCAGATATTCCTGCATACTTTCGGGCAACTGAAAACGTGGCGGCTGTGTAACAGCCGAATTCATAACACCGCAGCTCCTCAGTGAATCTTCCAATTGCCAGGCTTCGTCACGCAACAGATCGGTTGTACGCATATACCACGTCGCCGCAGGAATTTTGGCATCAACTGCAGGCTCCTTTGGCTTTGGTTCAAAAAAGGCATCCACACTGCTTGGAATCAACTGTCGGGCCCATACACCCAGCAGGCTACGTTCATGCGGTTGCATACGAGACATCTCTACGACAACTTCGCGCTGACCACTATATTCAACCAGATCCCGGTACCCGGTAGCACTCAGACTATGTAGTGTCCGCCATGGCTTTTCGCCTGATGATTCAAAACATATCGCAATACGCTTGGCTGGCCCCTCCAGTGCCTCAACAGTCGCATCTGATACTGCAAAAACTCTGGGCATGCCGCCCAGCTCAGTACCCCCAAAAGTACCGGCAACCGCCAACAAACCAAAGGACTGCAGCCCTCTGCCGTCCAGCCGGGGCGACACATCTAACGCACTCACTACACCGGCTGCAATCCTGGTATCAAACGGATTGGAGTCGAATAACTCATGCACCGACTGCCAAGCCGCGTTTACGTCGCGGCTTGGCAGAGCATGTCTCTCGCTAAAGTCAATCGGCAGACCGGTATCCATGCTTTTCATCAGGCACCAACGATCCTGTGGGCAAGCTCAGTGGACTTTTTGCCTGGTATCACAGCTACCGCTGCCCCCAGAATTCCTTTGCCGCCGCCAACCGCCCAGCCCTTGACCCGGTCACGCTTACTGATGATATCCACCAGCGTGGTTGTTTCTGGCACGACGGTGTCGTCCAGTTCCT
>CAZJWS010000154.1:0-2163 GCA_964549985.1 uncultured Candidatus Saccharibacteria bacterium
ATGCTAAGAAATCTTTGCCGTTGATGAAGCCATCGCCGTTGAAATCGCCAGGAGTAATTGTGGGACCTGGGTCACCAAATCTCCAAGCGAGCGCAAAATGTTGGTCATCACCTGAAAATTGTGTTACTACAATCTCGTAGTTGCCAGCAGGCACATCCGTGAATATATGCTCTACATTCTCAGTACCAGAAAAAGACCTAGCAACAGCTTCACTCAAGTCTTCCCAACCTTTAGGTAGCAAGTACAAATCTAAGTCGTTCAATGGCTGCGGTGAAAAGAAATCTCCAACATTATATTCGTCCTCAAAACCACCAAATTTTTCTACAGGCCTGTCCCAAGCAAGAGTTATTGCCGCATAGCCGCCGCCAAACATTTCTTCTATTGGGTAACGTAACTGAGAACCAAACCCTCCTGTTTCTCCAAAGTCCCAGCCGATTTGCGGAGCGGGGACACCGGTATCCCACTCGCCATTTTCTAATTGCATAACAGCCTTCTCCACGTTGAGATGGCCAGCTCCAAACTGTCGGTCCAATGGTATTGAGTCACTAATTGCAGCTGGCGAACTGGTCCATGTATAGCCACTTTGCGACACGACTGTACGTGCAGAACCATGCACTCCGGCAATTTTGTCGGCTGAGTTCAACAAAGTCGCCTTGATAACTTCATGGCGTCTAGCAGTCGGCCCTCCATTGAAAGTATTGCCCCAATGAGTACCACCAATATTGTCGATGGGGTCCGTGACAAACTCTTGTAAAAGAGCTATAGCGCCGGTCACGTGAGGAGCAGCGAAACTAGTACCAGAATCTGATGTGGATGTCGAACCAAGATCAGTCATATCGATGTCTTCGCCAGGTGCTATCAGGTCAACTGAAGTACGCTCTTCTGGGTCTTCATCATACGTGTTCGTGGAACGAACAATACGAAAGTATCCATCCCCTCCTTTGTCTGCGGATGCAATCGTCATTCCGTTGTAGTTGTCTGTTGGGATAGGAACCATAGTGCCCTCGTTACCAGCTACAATATGCAGAACATCATGAGCAGAGGCCGACCAATCTAGGCCCGCTGTTAAAAAGGAATTGCCATTAACTGTTTCAAGTCCCTCAAGTTCTTTTCCCCAACTGTGGTTGATTGCGTATACTTTGCCTCCATTTTGTGAAGCGACATGCTCAATTGTTTTCATGACTTCCTCACCGCCTGCACCACCGGTGACAAAAGCAGAAGAAAATAGCATGGCCTCACGTGCAACGCCAGTTAGTGCCCCTGAACTCTCTGCAATCATAATTCCCGCCACTTGCTGGGCATGCGAGTCAACATCTCCGATGTCAGGCAACAAGTCGCGGCGAAATACGTCTGCTGGTTCGACGAAAATATGGCGATTTCCGGCAACATCTACACCTGTTTTGCCCGGCCGTCCAGGTTCAACTTGCCCGATAGCAACTCCATTCCCCGTCAAAAGCAATATAGAGGAATTAATTCCTGTTGCCTCTCTTTCAGCAGCATACAAAGCTCCTGTTGAGAGAAAAGCAAAATAAAATAGGCTGCTTAATCGCGATTTAATCAGCATGGTAAACTCCATGAATTATGCTACTGCACTATGAAATCAAAAGATGAACTTACAAGTGGCAATTTACGTTCGTCTGGAATCTCCTTGAATTCCTTTCCTACTGAGTCCCTATCAAATGGTTCTGGATTGATACTTACAGAAAACTTGCCCTTGAACAATTTGCCAACTGGAATTAGTGCAAAATGTCTCGTTCTATTCTTGGTGTAGTGTGGAACAAACTTGTATTTGATTTCGATGGTGTTTCCAGCGATTTCTACATCCGTAATATGAACGTAGTATCCAAATTCCAGCGAGAAAAACACTATAGACATATCCTTACTGCTGCTTAAGGAGTCAGAGCGGGGCTTTGCCCCCGTTATGACGGCATGGGCATTCTTCAACGCTTCCATTCCCAAACCTTCAACTGCAAACCCAGGTCCAGCTTTGTCACCCGATGATTCAGTTTTATGATGATTTCTGATTTCCTTTATCCAGTCATGATCGCCAGACGAAACACCATCCAGCTTTCTTATGTCGCGCGTACCGGGCATGCCGTAGGCCCAGATCTCGCCTAGCGGAATCTCTTCGGCATAGCTGAAAGAACAGCAAACGAAAAACGC
>CAZJWS010000155.1:0-2104 GCA_964549985.1 uncultured Candidatus Saccharibacteria bacterium
TGCCGTATTGATGGCGTGCTGCGTGAAATCATGAAGCTGCCCAAGAGCACTGAGGCACCGCTGGTGAGCCGTATTAAGATCTTGAGCAACCTCAAGATTGACGAACATCGTATCCCACAGGACGGTAACTTTACCGTTGGCGTAGATGGTAAGGAGATTGACCTTCGTATAGCTATCAGCCCGGTTGTATGGGGCGAACAAGTGGTCATTCGTCTGCTCGACAAATCCGGCACTAGCCTGAAACTAGAGGACATGGGTTATACCGGGCGGGCGCTGCGCACTATCCGTAAGGGTATCGCCAACCCGAACGGCTTGATTCTGACGTCTGGTCCTACCGGTTCGGGTAAGTCGACCTCTCTGTATGCACTGATTCAGGAGATCAAGAACGACAGCATTAACATCGTCACACTAGAAGACCCGGTCGAGTATAAGATGGGCGGCATTAATCAGATCCAGATCAATACTGACGTGGGTCTGACATTCGCAACCGGACTTCGCTCGATCCTCCGCCAGGACCCTGACGTGGTGATGGTGGGGGAGATTCGTGATGCCGAGACAGCCAATCTGGCGGTGCAGGCGGCACTTACCGGCCACTTGGTCTTCAGTACGCTGCACACCAACTCGGCGGCCGGTATTTTGCCGCGTCTGCTCGATATGGGGGTTGAGCCATTCCTGATTGCCAGCACAGTGCGCACGGTGATTGGGCAACGCCTGGTACGGCGCTTGGCCAATCCTGAGAAGTATCAGTCGGATAAATCTGAGGCAGCGCTCATTCAGGAGCATCTTGGGCCGCTCTTGCCCGAGAAGGAAGCCGATATGAAGGCTGCGGCTGAAGATTTAGGGTATGAGGCCTTGCCTCTAAGAGGCCAAAACGCTTATACTTTGTACAAGGGCAAAGACTCTCCCGAGACGCCAGGCGGCTACAAGGGACGCGTCGGCTTGTACGAAGTATTCGAGGTCAGTGAAGGCATCCAGGAGCTGATCATGAAGCGAGCTTCGAGTGCAGATATCCAGAAATTGGCGCAAGCCGAAGGTATGGTGACGATGCAGCAGGACGGATACTTTAAAGCGTTAGCGGGCAAGACAACCCTGCAGGAGATTGCCAGGGTTGCCTCGGAAGACACAGCATAAGGGGGAGGGAAGAATGAAATTATCAATTATCAATTATCAATTATCAATCAATCATCAAGTCTTTAATGCATCAAGCAGTACAGCTTTACTGCCGCTATCATTGAAAATTGTAAATTGTAAATTGTTAATTACCTCCAAAGGAGGCCTGTGATGACCACATCAGGGGCACCGCGAATCGAGATTTTGCTCGAGGAAGTTATCAAAAAGAAAGCATCAGACCTTCACCTGCAGGTCAGCTTGCCGCCAATGCTGCGTGTAGACGGCTCTTTGGTGGCTGTGAGCGGTGCGGAGCCTCTTACTGAAGAGGCGGTAGAGGCGCTTGTATTTGCTATCCTGGATGAAGATCAGAAACAGATTTTGCTCAAAGATAAGGAATTTGACTTTAGTTTTGCCTTTGGTGACCTGGGGCGTTTCCGTGTCAATGCATTCCACGAGCGCGGTAACCTGGCCGCGGCACTCCGCTTGATTCCAAATGAAGTATTAACGGTAGAGCAGCTTGGCCTGCCACCAGTAATCAGTAAGTTCACCGAGTATCCACGTGGTTTGGTGTTGGTGACTGGGCCAACTGGTTCTGGTAAGTCCACTACGCTTGCGGCGATGATTCATAAGATCAATGCAGAGAAAGCCACGCACATTGTCACCATTGAAGACCCAATCGAATTCACCCATAAGTCAAACAAGTCAGTTATTGTCCAGCGTGAAGTTCACTATGACACGTTTAGCTTTAGTGCGGCACTTCGCTCTAGCTTGCGCCAAGACCCTGATGTGGTGCTGATTGGTGAGATGCGCGACCTCGAGACCATCGCTGCCGCTATCACCATCGCAGAAACGGGCCACTTGGTCTTTGCAACCCTCCACACCAACTCAGCTGCGCAGAGTATCGACCGTATGATCGATGTCTTTCCACCGCACCAACAGCCGCAAATCCGTGCCCAGCTGTCTAATATCCTCATGGCTATCTGTTCGCAGCGCC
>CAZJWS010000156.1:0-2078 GCA_964549985.1 uncultured Candidatus Saccharibacteria bacterium
CCTCCAGCTCGGGCAGTATATGCTTGTCCACGAAGTTACGGATCTCTGGACCCTCAAGAATTCTGCCACCAATTTGCATGTCGGGCTGCCTTGTTGCAAAGACAACAACTTCCCGCGGTGTAAATATTACGCCTTTGTTCAGCACATCCTCACCCTCATAGGTCGGCCCTTTGCTGGTACCGGTATCCAGGAAGTGGAAAGCGCTTAGTAGACGATTCTGATGGAAATACAAGCCAATCCGCTCGTACATAAACAGGCGGTAGCTGAACGGTTTCTCGTCAGGACCCATCGTCTGCACATCTTGGCCCAAGTCCTTGGGCTTGTACGGTGCCGACATCACAAAGCGGTAGTCATTGCCGCCGCCAAACTCGACCCCAATATCACGCCCGACAACCTGCTGGCTTACCGCCGACAGACTACTATACATCTCCAGCTCTCTTACGTTGCTGGTGCGACGATTTGCCTGCGGGAATAGCGGCAGATCCCGGGTTTTTTTGCCATCCTTAACCTGATGGACAACATCCAGATATTCTGCAATCTTTACCTGGGTATCAAGCCGTGCCTGGTCCGGGTCGGACAACCGCTCGGTCTCTACCCGCGCAGACTGCTGCTGGGCTGCCAGTACAAATCTATTTTCGAACCCGCTTAAGGGTCCGTTTAGTAATGGTTCACCTGTTACTGTCATTGTTTTTCTAAGCCTTTACTTTTTAAGCAGGGCAGCGGCCTTGCTCGCCTGGATTCAGGCCTGGGTTGTTTACGTCACTGTTCCAAATATCACTGTTCGCACTGGCAATTGGCACCCACTGCGCCTGCAGAGTACTAGGATCACCGTAAGCGGGCTCAACACCACAGAAGCGAATAATCGCACCGGGTCCCTGTGCTAGTAGGTTGGTAGGTATCAGAAGTCCGCCAGCCGATTCTGCCGGCGCAGCACCGGCTGCATCTCCAGATGGAGTTATGTTTAAGGTTTGTCCACCAACTTGATTATCGCCAATATCGACACCAGGAGCACGAAGATTAATATCAAGTCCTTCCCCATTAGTTACTCGATTGATTCCTTCGCTTATGCCCTCTCTAGTACCACTAACTGTCTGTCGACCACCATCTAAGATACCGGCAACTCCAGATATAGCACCGCCTGTTGCCACTCCTGCTCCCAGGAGTGTGTACCAAAATGCCCTACTCTTGCCCACCTTACCAATGGAACCACCAACAAAATCACCCGCACCCGCCAAGCCACTTGCAAGCTTGTTCTCGGGTACAACTGTTTTTATAACACTACCATTGTCTAGTTGTTGTGCTCTTCTCATCTATCCCTCTTTCTTTAAAAATTAACTGGTTATTTAGAATTACGCACTGTCCATTACCTCATACGCCCCTCCCCGTAAGCTTCGCGGTAATACATACCGCCATGAACCAATAAATCTATCATATGGTTGACCCCACTCCCTGCAGTGCCGCAGCTACTTGCGGCTCCATGGCCTGCATAGCGGCTACCGCCTGGCTCGCCGCTCGGCGGCAGTTGACGTCAAATTGGGCCCGCTGTCTGGCCGACATATCACGATGCGACAGGCGGATAGCCTGGAATATTTGCTCTTCTGTTACGTCGCTGATCTCTTTGGTTTCCCAAGGTTTCAGGCCACTCTGGTGGTACATCTCTACGGCGTTCTGGATATTGGTCCATGGGTTCATATTGCGGGCAGGGTCACGCAGCGGCGAATCATCCAGGTGCCGGATGGCAAACTGGCCGTATGAGTACGCTACTAGGCCATTCCTGTCAGGCTTATAATCTCCTGACGCACCCGGCCTATAATCCGTTTCGCGTCCGCCAATACCGGTAAACAAGGCTGCTTCGACCGGGCTCAGGCCGGCTGTACGCAGCATGACATAAGTGTCATTGGCAGAGATTTGCGGGCCATATGCCAGCTCCGGATCAATATCGGAACTTGACCAACCATGAGCTTTACCATTGGCAGCGGCTGCTGCCGGGTCAATCACCTGGTAGTTCTGCGCGGCAGGTGTAAGTAAGTTATAGGCCGCACTAGGCATACCGTACCGGTTGCCGGTTTCGGCCGCTT
>CAZJWS010000157.1:0-971 GCA_964549985.1 uncultured Candidatus Saccharibacteria bacterium
GGCTAGTTTGTTGTAGTATAATCAGAGGCAATGACTTCTTCCGCAGAAATACATAATCGTGAGTTGGCCCAAGAGAGGCTTTCTCGTGAGGGACGTAAATATTTTAAGTATATTGAATTTGATGCTAACGAGCAGCTTATCACCGAGATTCGTAAGCATCCGATCGGTCTTGTCTTTATTTTTTTGATTGGCATCTTTGTGACTTTGTCCCTGTTGATAATCTCCATTGCCACATCAATTTTTGATTTTGACGGTGCTTTAGGCACCGGAGGGGTTAACGGCTTCCGGCCTGTGGTTGTCTTGATTGCATTTGCGTTGATTGTCGGCGCGATTGTGATGACTTTTATTGCTTCTTTTCTGTACACCCATAATGTGATCTATGTCACAAATGAAAAACTGGCACAGGTTTTATACATCAGCTTGTTTAATCGCAAAATATCCCAGCTTTCAATTGGTGATGTCCAGGATGTGACGGTGACCCAAAAGGGCATTCTCGCACATGTGTTTAATTACGGCACACTGGTCGTGGAGACCGCAGGAGAGCAGCAAAACTACACCTTTAGCTTTGTGCCTGACCCATACCAGAACTCAAAGCTCATAGTTGGTGCACACGAGAGAAATCTCGAGTTACACGGAAATTAATTTTCTTCGAAAGGGTTGTTACGGGCATCGTTTATGAGTGCCTGGAAGGTGACGTTTTGATCCTGTAATTCACTGAGCTTTTGAGCGATGGCAGGATCCATCTTTGGCCGTTTTATACCCTGGTACTTCTCGCTTACAGCGGCATCTGATGGTTCTGCTTGCGATAGCTGGCTACTGGTCACGATGAGATATGCATAAATACCGGCAAAGCCAATAAATACCATAATAACTCCGTAGCGTTTGAAGAAGCTTAGGATCAATTGAAGTTGTGCTTGGACTTGTTTCATGGCTATGGCCTTATAAAGGTATTAAGTGTTATGCCGATATTA
>CAZJWS010000157.1:981-2053 GCA_964549985.1 uncultured Candidatus Saccharibacteria bacterium
CTCATCATCCGGATTAATATCGATGTTTACCACTTGGGCAGTACGACGATTATTCTCCAGCCCGCGCAGGAGCTTGATGATACTATCATAGGTGGTAGGGTTGTCCTTGTGGCTATTAACCTTGATCTCCATGATGTACACGCCCTTTAGGTCGCTCAGTGGAGTGAGCTGAGTGGTTTTGCTATCGGTGCCCGATGGGGTTGATGCCTTAGTGCCTTTTTTAGTAATTTGACCAAGCTGAGAGGCTGGAAACTCGATAGAACCCAGGTTGAATTTGGATTCTTTGGCCAGCTTGGCAATCTCGGCAATGGTATCGGCCTGATCTTTCTCCTGAGGGACGATTGATTTTGTGAGCTCTTCAAGCTCTTCATATTCCTTGATATCTTTGATGGCCTGTTGCAAATCCATTTCTTGCTTATCAAGAACCTTATCTTGTAGCTTTAGGTCCACTAGCTTGGCGCTCTCTACTTTAAGCATCTTGTCTGCTTGATAGGCACCACCTAAGGCACCGCCCATGAGCACAATAATGAAGAAAATCATTACAAAGAAGAAGCGCTTGCTGGTCATTACTGAACTCCTTGATTCAGTAACAGGAATGGATTGTCGTTGGTTAAGACAGCGCGGACAGTAGCGGTGCAGTAATATGGTGCATCGTCGTCTGAGCCCTCGCAATCAATTTTGTTCGCGTCGGCACCGTTGAACAAGAGGCTCTTTGAATCTTGGATATTCACTAAGGCCTGTGCGGCTGACTCGTAATCTACTGCACCAATCGACAAGTCAATGCCGCCGGATTGGTCACTGCTTAGGCTGAGACCGCGCAGAATAGTACCCTCTGGCATAAGGGCGCCCACATGCGGCAGGAGTTTAGAGAACAGAACCTGTCTGGAAAGCACATCCACAACCAGCGACAGGCTGCCGCTGATTTCTTCTACCCTGTCAAGTTTCTCCTGTTCTTTTTGTTTGAGTAGGTTCTGCTTGGTTTCATTAATAGAGATCTGGTAATTATTACTATCTTGCTGCAGGAAGAACAGGCCGGCACTGGTGATGAGAGCGATGCCAAGGGCGGCTGCGG
>CAZJWS010000158.1:0-1999 GCA_964549985.1 uncultured Candidatus Saccharibacteria bacterium
TTTTGGTAACAGCGGAATTTGTTTGAGTTTGAATTGTAGTACATACCGCCGTTGACGCCGGTGGGGTCGCCGGAGTCGGTTTTTACGTCAAGCACTAGAAGCTGGCCGGTAGTATCTGAAGTACCGACCACAAGATTGCCAGTTGAGTAGTTAGAGCTTGTAAGAATTCCAGCGATGTTTAGCTGGTTGCTGCCTGTGCCCGAAGCGGCATCAACATTGTAGCCAATCATAATGTTGTAGCTGCCAGAGGTGATATTGTCACCAGCCCCGTAGCCCAGGGCGATGTTGTGGTCACCCTCGTTGTCCCATAATGCATACTGACCCATAGCCAGGTTGTGCTGGCCGCCGCTGGAGCCATTCATTGCTTCATAGCCAAGAGCGATATTGTTGCTACCTGATTGATTCCCCCCAAGTGCCCTGCGGCCAATAGCGATATTCTGGTTGCCGGAACTATTGGTGGTAAGGCTTTCGTAGCCAAGAGCGATATTGTAGTCACCCTGGTTATCATACATAGCATACTGGCCAAGTCCGATATTGTAACTACCTCCCTGAGCATTGTGCATAGAGTCATACCCAATCGCTACGTTACTGCCACCGGCGTCCAGGTTATGCAGGGTACGATAACCTATGGCTACGTTATTAGAGCTAGCCGTGTTAATAGTAAGGCTCTCGAAGCCCATAGCAATATTGTTGTCACCACTTTGGTTATCGTATAAAGCGTATTGGCCAAGCGATATGTTCCCGCTACCGGAGTCATTGTTGTAGAGGGATTGCTGGCCCAGGGCTATGTTCTGAGAGCCCGTGCCGTTATTAGCAAAGGCATTGGTACCCCCAAAAAGGTTTTCGTCACCGTCTAGCGTAATAGGGGATGAACCACCACCTCCACCCGCGCTAATACAGTCTACCCAGGTACTATTTTGGTAACAGCGGAATTTGTTGGCGTTGGAGTTGTAGTACATACCGCCGTTGACACCGGTTGGGTCGCCGGAGTTGGTTTTAGTGTCGAGCACCAGTAAGGTACCCGTTGTATCTACGGTACCAATCGTAAGAGTACCGGCTAAATTAGTGTTGCCAGTGCTTGTCAGTGTCCCCTGGACGTCAACGTCACCTGTTATTGCCAGGCCCTTATCCATTTCAAAGATATCATCGGCGGTGTTATAACTCAGCACTCCATCGTCTCCATCAGTTCCAATATGTATGCTGCCAGGGCCAACATACAGATCTGCCCATCGCAGTGCGCTCGAACCCAGACTGTAGGTATCGTCAGTATCTGGTAACAAATCAGCATTAATGGCAACATCAGAGAGATTACTGAGTGAGGTATTGGCACCGCCTCCTCCACCGCTGGATCCTTCGGTGCCAAGGTAGAAGTTATCGAAAGACCAGCTGCTTGGACCGGGTATAGATGACCCCGTTTCATACCACAGTGTAGGCATTATATCCGTCATATTCATTGGATTTGCTTTGCTGTGGCGGGTTACCCAGGTAGAGCCATCCGCTGAAGTCTCCCAGTATGTCGTGCCGCCGGATTCCTTTATGCGCAGGAAACGATGATCGCTGCCGCTAAAGGTTGTAGACCAAAGCGTACCCCCTGCATCAAAGGCGGCTATGTTGCCCGAAGTAATCATAAATCCAAGCCATTGATTGCTCGTAGGACTGAACATATCAAAACCACCGACTGTGTCATAGCCCAGGTTCTGGATATTCGTTAGCTCGATGCTGGTAATTTTGCCCGTAAGATTATACTGGTTATCCGTCTGCACCACATTCAAACTATTGCTTGCGGTAGTAATATTCAGGACTAATTCCTGGCCTGTTTCAACGGTTGTAGCCCCGCCATCAGTGGTTACATTCCAAATGCCTGTGTCGATTGAGTTATCGTCAAAGTTATCTTCAACATCAGCAACCCCCGGGGTATAGGATTCTGAACTGCTGCCGATACAGTCTTTCCAGGTACTGTTTTCGTAGCAACGGAATTTGTTAGCGTTGGAGTTGTAGT
>CAZJWS010000159.1:0-1972 GCA_964549985.1 uncultured Candidatus Saccharibacteria bacterium
AAGCGCCGTAGTCTTTTGCGCCGTCGCAAGGCAGCTTAAGCACCAAGCGGGTACTTGATTAGTTTGCTGCAACTGTACCTCGTGTTATGCTTATCGTAAGCATTTATAGGGGAATAGTCGACAGGTGGCATACGCGATTTTTTCGAACAGGGTAAAGCGCTTTAATCCAGGTAGAAACAAAAAGGCAACGGTTATTGTTTTTGTTATTGCTTTTGCTATTGTTGGTGGTATTATCGCATTGCTTGTAAGCAATGCGGCGGTGTCGCTGACGGTTGATGGCTCTATATCCCAGCCACGTAATGTGCGGGCATTCCCGGATGACAAGGTTATTACCATGACCTGGGACCAACCGTCGAATATGAGCGGTATTGTTGGTTACTACGTTACCTGGAAACGCAAAGGTTCCAGTACTGTTGAGGGTACGCGTCAGACTATCCACCGGGCGGTGCAGCTGCAGCCGGTAGTGAATGGCGTGGAGTACGATATTACTGTCCAGAGTGCGCAGGGGACGATCCAGACAAGCACCATTGGCCCCTTGGCAGGTGGTGGTATCAGGCAAGATCAGAACAGATGGGCGCGGGCTAATGGCCGGGTATCTTCGCCGGTACCAATTAGTGCTACGCCTAATTCGGCGCGGGTCGATCAGATGCGAAACCGCTTAACCGGTTTCTTCGATGATTTTAATACACCGGCCAATCCGATGGACGAGTCCAAGTGGAACCAGGTGGTATCCAGCTGTGTACGGCCAGCTTCTGCAGCACAGTTTGTGAATACCCAGTATCACACCCACAATATGATCGCGACTGAGGGCTGGTGTGACCGCTCGTCTATGGTGTCACGGCCGCGCGCTACTTTTGATGTTACCAATGCCACCCCAAGCAACCCGGGGCAAATAGAGTTTGACCTGGACGGAGCGCCGTATCACCGCGATTTTTGGTATCTGGATTTAATCCCAGAGGATGCACGCACCAATAAACTGCCGCTGGATATCACCTCGCACGCTTCTATCGGCGATAACGACCACGAAGACCCGGGCAATATTATCAGGTTTACGTTGCGGCAAGGCGGGCTGACATTTGCCTATTACACACCACAGCGCAACGAAGATGTTGGTAATAACGGAAACTTTCTCCCTATTACAGGTGGCTGCCCAAACACCGACTGGGGTAGGACAAACCATACACTTGAGCTTTATACCTGTAATATGAATAACAAAGTGAATGGGCTCAGTCCATTCCCGCAGCCAACGCTACCAATTACACCAATACCAAATGTCCGGCGCCACTGGGTGATCCAGCACACGGGCACCACGCTGAAGATCTATGCCGATAGTACATTTATCGGTGAGGTACAGCTGCCGGCCGCTTTTGCTGCCAAGAAGCGGCTTAATATGCACTCGACTATTTTCTCGTATAACACGGGCAAAGATTACGAGCCGGGCGGCGTTGTGAACACCTACCCGAATACACAGATGTTCCACTGGGATAACTTTGGCTTTAGCGGTCCGGCACCAACTACAGTTATTCATAACTACATTGATGGCGGCCCTAATGGTACGACGCCGACGTACCTTTTTAACACTGGTACCAGTTCTGGGCGCGGTGCCCATCCGCGGTCGGGTGTCCGTAATACCATCATCCCGATACCGGACCCAATTGGTAATCTGGTGGATGATAAGGCGTATCTATATTTCACGGCGGCGCATGTTGAGTATGGAGGTTGGAACTGGAATGCCCAAGGTAGAACTGACCACGTGATTGTAAATGGAACGCGTTATAACATCCCGAACCCCAAGCTCACTATGAATAACCCGCCTGCCCACAACCATATCTCCAACTTCGAGACCTCGTATTCGGCGGTGATACCCATTAATAGATCAGATATACGGCAAGGTAACAATACTATCCAGATTTCTGATTTGAACGACCGGGTGACGCCGATGGGCATACACCTGGAGCTGCCGTATAGCCGC
>CAZJWS010000160.1:0-1958 GCA_964549985.1 uncultured Candidatus Saccharibacteria bacterium
CTACTTTCTGATGAATTTCAATGATATCGCCAACCTTGGCGTTCTTCTTTAGAGCCTGCGCGTCCTTAACGCTCATTTGCAGGAATTCATCCTCTACTTCATCGACAACTTCTTTGCTGATATAAGCATCTACCTCGCCGGTAGACAGGTTCATGGTGACACGCACTTCTTGTTCGCGGTCACCGTAATCGCGGCGGTAAGCAGCGGCCAAAGCCTGCTCTACTACATCTTGGACGATTTCTTCTGAGAGGTTTTTTTCCTCGGCGATAGCTTTGATGGCAGCGCCAAGTGATTTAAGATCAAAATCCATGTTTTTCTCTTTTTTTATGGTCGATTATGGTCTTTTTCAATGAAAAACCCGGGCCTTTAAGCGGTCCGGGCGAACAATTAAATACTAGCATAGTACCGTGTAAAAGTAAACAAACCTACAATCCTTCTGACTTTTTGTAAGCTTCAAACTCCTTGAGAAATGCTTTGTTATGCTCCAGATCCAATGCCCCCATAGTGTCCACCACGATCTTAATCACATTTGTCCAGAGATTATAAATATGCATAACTTCCGGATCTTTGAGTGTTGATTTGGCAGTATAGAATCCCACCCGGGCCCCCAGCATTTCATCCAGCTCCTGTATAAACACTTCGGGCAAGGGCTTTTTATGGCCCAGGTGCTTCTCGCGCGATTCTTGCCACAAACAGGAAGAAATCGCCACGCCGGGATAGCCAAGCAGCATGCCAAAACGCAGGTTATGCGGTGCCCACCAATCATACAGCCACTTGCGCGGCAAAGTACCTTCCTCCATCTGCAAGGCCAAATTCCGCTCGATAAAAAAGCACCATTCTACCAATGCTTGATGCGAGGCATCACTCGGTGCGCTCCAGCGCAGCCCTGGGGTCTGCAAAAATTTATACTGCTCTGGTAGCTTGGCCATCAACTTCGGACTGTACAGTGTGTACACAGTGTGGTCGCGTGATCGGTCAAAACTCGGCCGGCCGTCATACAGGCACAGGTCGTGCTTGACCAGAAAATTTTTAAGCCGTGTCACCCGGGCCGGCCACATCTGCGGTGAGAAGCTTATATACGGACTCTCCGTTCGCAAACCGGCTAAAAGCAGGATAGTGGAGTGCTGCAGCAGATACACCAGCCAGCCGGGGTCGATCTCATAGGCGGCGCGCAGTGTCTTGATTGCTTTGTCTGCAGCCTGCTGCACGCTGACAGCGGGCGGCACATACTGGAGCTCCTTATATTTGGCGGCTTTTTTAAGCATATTCACTTTATTGTAATGAACCAATTGCATATTTCCAATCTGTTAAGCACAAGTCGTTCTGGTGAGTGCGATTTGTTGGTTATCATGACAAAGCATATCCGTAGATATGGTGCGAAATGAAACCTGCAAAGCGTGCCGCCAGAACGACTTGTGGCTGGAGTGGAGACATGCAATGGGTTCTATAGCAAAAAACTGGTCTGCCCACCCGGAAAGACCAGTTTTTGGAAAATTTTGGCGGTTAACGCACCAATTGGCGTGACTCGCGGTCTTTTTGCCATCCGAACATTATTAATAAGTCCTTTTTTGTTTTTATCAAACATCTCACACCACCAAATCACTTTTCCGGGATAACCGGCAAACCGATTTGCCTCTTGGCCATTCTGGGCTTGGCTCGCTGCGGTACGCACTCACTGTATTTCTATATACAGCTTGTTTGCGTTCCTCACGGCCGCACCCAGACTAACTTAAGTGTGAAATGTTTGCTTTTTTGGTTTTGGATTTACCTTTAGCAGTTTAGCATAGGGTTTTGGCTTGTTACAATAGATGGGTCTGTATTGTGCCTTAATTTCAGCCTCAGCTCGTTCTGGCACTGCTGCAGGCAAGTTTTACTCGTCATCATACTACTTGGTATGACTCCTCATAATAACTGGCCCGCAGCAACGCCAGAACAACCTTCACTTAACTAAATTAAGG
>CAZJWS010000161.1:0-1904 GCA_964549985.1 uncultured Candidatus Saccharibacteria bacterium
CTGGATGCCTACGGAGGTACCGGTGCTATCAGTATTGAGGCAATCAGCCGCGGCGCGGCAAGCGCGGTGTGCCTGGACAGCGACAAAAAAGCTGCTCGTACTATTAAAGAAAATATCACGCTGCTTGGTCTTGAAGCACAGATAAATTCCAGCCTGATTTATGCCCACAGCTGGTCGCGGCGCAATCAAAAACAACAGTTTGACATTGTTATCCTGGACCCGCCGTATGAGGCCGTTGAGCCCAAAGAACTGTTACAGCTTGCCGGTCATTGTAAACCAGGTGGTATTATTGTCCTCTCATTGCCGCCAAACACTGGGTTCCAGTATGCACCGAGCCAGCGCGAATTGCTCAGCCACAAAAACTATGGTGATGCCGAACTTTACTTTTACCGCCAGTTGATGTCCTGATATACTTATCTCACCTAAAGAGAGGAGACAGAGTGGACGCCGCACAACTTGAAATTGTACGCGACCCCAGGGTTATATTGGCAATTGACAGCACACGCAAACTTCCCACCTTTGGTGAATTCGATGATCTGGCAGTGCGCTGCTGGGGCGTGCAGCTCAATAATTCAATCCACGGCAACGAAAAATATCATGCACTTCTGGACCGAGCTACCAATACTGGCGTCCCAGTTCTGCTGAATGTATTGGAATCCCATGAACCTGATATTTTTGCTCAAAACCTTGAGGAAATCAGCGGATATGGCAATATCGAAGGCATAACGGTTTCAGGCATGGTTGAAGTTGCGTGGCTCAAGGGTTACCGGCAAGCAGTAGACGAAGCAGGAATGAACCATGTTGCTGTCTTTGCTCAAGGTTATTCTACTAACCAGGGCGAAGAGCATTGCCGTGATTTCTTTGGCGGCCAAACCCCGCGCGAGGTCACCAGGAAGATAGTCAGGAATGCTATTGCGGCTAAGATACAGGGTATTAAGGCCTCTGCCAAAGACATGGAAGGCTTCTTTGCCGAACCCAACAACGGTTTGGAGCCTGACCAAATATTCAGGTTAATTGCCAATGGTATCCGCAGGTCGGGCGATAAGCTGGGCCGCAAAGATTCAGACAGGGTTACAGACGGCACATTTGCCTTCGCTCAACGTGCGTCAAAACTCATTGTTGGCAGCATTGTCATGAATGCACCCCAGCGCATTGCTGCGCTCGATGAATTCATTGCTGATCTTCCGCCGTGTGGCCCCAAGGTGGGGTGAGCAATGAATGCGATGCTATGGGCTTATGGTTCTACGTAGCGCCACAGGCCGTTGCGCCAGTTGGCGGTTAAGACAATGTGGTGTGTACCGTCAAAGGTAGTCGCAGCTGCAGCTGGGCCGATAGCCATGCCGCTCGGTTGCTGCATGCTCGCCCAGCCTGTTGCTCCCGGCGCAGGAGCAGATTGCAGGTTAGCATTCAGATTACAGCCGCCGCAGGCCCATGAGTCGCCTGCGTAGATGCGGTTGGGCGTACCAGTAATAACCTCTATACCACCACCGTTGTTTACTCCTACGCGGCTCCAGGTAACACCGTAATCGGTGCTGCGGAAAACCCCGTGTCCATCGCTGCTATGGTGGTTCTGGCCGCCGATAAAGATGGTGCCGGTACCCGGGATCTGGTAAGACTGCGATGCGCCGTGACCACGCTCCAATGACATAACCCTTGTCCAGCTGCTGCCGCTGTTCGCAGTACGCCAGGTGCCCACGCCGCTGCCTGAGATTTGCGGTGAGTACAGCCACGTTGTGCGGGTGGTAGCCGCATTGCCGGTGTCTACAAAGTACAAGTATGATGAACCGCTATTGCGCATTGTCGTGTTCAGGGGCACATCGCGCCAGGTCACACCGCCGTCAGTTGTTTCCAGGACGGCGCCAAACTCATGCCCACCAATCAGTACGTGGTTAGGGTCATAAGGG
>CAZJWS010000162.1:0-1875 GCA_964549985.1 uncultured Candidatus Saccharibacteria bacterium
GCCTTGGTGCTCGACGGTTTCGACGGTTACTTCGCGCGCCGCCAGAATCTTGCCCTCTAGGCCGCGTATACCAAAACCGCCGGGCACTACAATGCCGTCCACCTTAGCCACTTCCCTGGCCACATCTTCTTCGCTGTGGAGCTTTTCTGCATCAATCCACACCAGTTCGGCACGGACTTCGTGGCTCCAGGCCGCGGCACGCAGGGCTTCAAACACCGACATGTAAGTATCTTGGTTGTTCATGTATTTGGCAACGATGCCGAGCTTGAGTGTGCGCTTGTGGCCGTTTTTGGCGCGCTCGACCACCTGGCGCCACTCGCGCAGGTTGGGCTTGGCGGCTTTGATGCCGAGCTTGTTCACAATAACATCATCGATGCCCTTTTCTTCCAGTGTCAGGGGGACTTCATAGATGGTTTGGGCATTTGGCAGCAGTACAATAGCTTTCTGCTCGACACCACTGAACAGGCTGAGCTTGGCGATGACCGATGCTTCCTCGGGCATAGTCTCGGACCGGGCCACCAGCACATCCGGTACAATACCAACGCTACGCAGGTCCTTGACGGCATTCTGGGCTGGCTTTGTCTTGTACTCGCCGCTTGCCCCAAGATACGGTACATAGACCACGTGCACGAACAGGCAGTTTTCGCGGCCCTGCCGCTGTGCCAATTCACGGATCGACTCAATGAAAGCCTGGCATTCGATATCGCCCACGGTTCCGCCCACCTCTACAATGTGCACATCGTAGCCTTCGGCCGTAGCTTGAATCTCGTCCTGAATGGCGTTGGTTACATGCGGAACAAACTGTACAGTTTTGCCTAAGTATTTGCCAGCGCGTTCATCGGCAATGACGCGCTGCAGCACACGGCCGCTCATAAATGAGCTGCTCTGCGTAAGTTCCATGTCCAGGAAGCGCTCGTAGTGCCCCAGGTCTAGATCGGTCTCGGCGCCGTCTTTGGTGACAAAACATTCACCATGCTCTGCCGGGTTGAGCGTACCAGCATCGACGTTTAGGTAGGGATCGCACTTTTGGATGTTTACGGAGAGTCCGCGGGACTTAAGTATGTTGCCGATGGAGGCGGCGGTAATGCCCTTTCCTACCCCGGAAAGCACACCGCCTGTCACAAACACATACTTAGTCGGTCGTTTTGCCACGCCGCTGCTACTCCCTCTCTGCCTTTAATGTTTCTTATGCTATCACAGCTGAAAAGAAATTAGCAATGTGCAATTTGCAATGTGCCAAAAATGAGCAATGCGCGATTAGCCATGCGGTTGCATCGTGCATTGTCCATGGCCAATCTTTTGCTAGTTGCTAATTGCTTGCAGTGCGGCGTCGAGTTGTGGGTCTTAGCCCATCGCTTCGCTCATGAGAGGGGAACATCCCACATCCTGCGGGCCCGCAACTTCGTCTTTGCAAACAAGTTTGCAAGAGAAGATTGCCTTGCAAACTGCCACTGGCAGTTTTCACCTCTCATCGTGCCGGGCACCGGCAAACGGGGTCCCCATAAAACCTGTTTTATGGGGTAAAGAGCCGGATGCTCGGACTGCTCTCCCCTAGCCCTTCAGAGATGTTAGAGCTGCGTCGAGTTGTGGGTCTTGGTCGGCTTTGAGGTGTTCGGCGGTGATTTCGACTTTTTGGTCGGGTTCGATACCTTCTTTGTCGATGTTCTTGCCGGCTGGCGTGAACCAGCGCGCAATAGTAACCTTGAGCAGGCCGCCGTCACGCAGATTGATGGGCTGCTGAACCGACCCCTTGCCAAATGTTTTCTGGCCAATCAGAGTAGCGGCATTATTGTCTTTGAGCGCACCAGCCGTGATTTCAGAAGCGCTGGCACTGCCCTCGTTGATGAGGACAACTGTTTTAATACCCTTGAGCGG
>CAZJWS010000163.1:0-923 GCA_964549985.1 uncultured Candidatus Saccharibacteria bacterium
GCAATACTTAGCTTACTCGTTTTATTTGATCCCGAGCACAATGATATGAAGGAGCGGCTAAAGAGCTTATCTCTAGTTCTGATGGCATATCTCTTGGCCCTTACTTTCCTAGGCAAGTTGTTAGGGGTGGATAACATAGTACAGTACATACACGCCGCTGCATTGATGAGTAGTGGATTCAACAGCGCAATGTCTCAGTTTGTACCCGAGACACGCAGTGCAACTCTGCTTGCGGCGATCGCTCTTGTATCTGTAGTTGTTTGGGTAATGGCAAAAACAAAAAGATCTACTCTAGAATACACATTTCTCTTACCGGCTTTGTTTTTAATATGGAAATACGCCGTGGTGCGACAGGATGGGCACATGATTGTGATGATATATCTTATACCCCTATCAGCAATACTTTATATACACTGGCGTGCAAGAACACAAATGGACGTGGCTATGGCCATGTCGATTTTCATAATTGCTTCACTGGCGGTTTGGGCAAATAAACTGCCATTCTACTACGAAGGAGGCTACCAGAATATCGTTATGTCACCCGTTAGAAACATTGTGCAGTTCAATTCCGTAAAATTCTTTGATACGAACCATCAGGCTAGAGTATGGAAAGCAGACAGCGATAAATATACAACACGTGCGGTGCTGTCCGACTCTATGAGAAGTAAAATATCCGACAGTTCTGTAGATATCTTCCCATGGGAAACAGTTATTGTTGGAGCTAATAGCCTAAACTGGAAAAACCGCCCATCACCGTTTTCTTTCGAAACCTATGACCCGTATTTTGATAACCTCAACGCCAACTTTTTCTCATCAGAACAAGCGTCGGAATTCATTGTTTGGCATAGGTGGGGAGAGCCTGGCGCTCATAGTATAGATTTTCGCCACATACTGTGGGACGAGCCTGCTGCGCTCAGGGCCAT
>CAZJWS010000163.1:933-1837 GCA_964549985.1 uncultured Candidatus Saccharibacteria bacterium
GCCATAGCGCGTAATTACGAAGTAGTCGATAGTAACGAAAGCTTCATTTTACTTCAGAAAAAAGCCGAACCGAGTTCCGATAATGACGACGATCTTGCTCTTAGTGTGGGTGCAGACGGGTGGGTTGTTGTGCCGGACGAGATGCAGCGCGATGGCGCCGTGGTTAAGTTTGACATGGTGCTAGGAAAAAGAGCAAAGATCGAAGGGCTTCTACTAAGGGAACAAGCCTATAACATCGAAGTTAAATACAGGAACGGGCGAACCAATGTATACAGGTTTGTAACGGCAAACTCAAGACAGGGTTTCTTGATTGGTGGGTTACCGAGTGATTGGCAGGATATGGTACGGCTTCTTGAAGGAGAAGTATTAGAAGACAATTATGTAGAGGCGTTCAGAGTTGTTGGAGCGGACATAGCCAATGTTACGGCTGAAAAGTTTAAGTAGAACCTAGAAACTAAGCTGTGGCACTACTGCACCGTCTCCGGTTACGCTTGGGTAGTCTGATCGGGCATTTTGAATTAGCTGTTGGAAATACCCATAAAACCCGTACGTAACCACCTCGACCTTGCCACTAAAGTGGTTTAGCCGAATGAAGCTGAGGTCGCCGTTGGGCCTAAACGCAGGAACGACCGAACCGTCAGCAGGAACAGCCGGGTACGGTGTTAAGATTACACTGGATAACAACTGAAAGTATCCATAAAACCCGTACGTAACCACCTCGACCTTGCCACTAAAGTGGTTTAGCCGAATGAAGCTGAGGTCGCCGTTGGGCCTAAACATTGGTATCACATTTCCGTCCCCGACCACTGCTGGATAAGCCGTCTGAATAACGCTCGAAATCTGCTGGTAATTGCTAACAGCACTGTAGGTTGTTACAACCACCTTTCCTGAGTGGTCGTTCAAT
>CAZJWS010000164.1:0-1819 GCA_964549985.1 uncultured Candidatus Saccharibacteria bacterium
CAATGGCCCTAGACAGCACCAGGCCGATGCCCGCCAGGAAATACGCCCAGCCAAACCACGCCAGCTCAAGCGTAAAGTCAAAACCGCCTAAACCTACCGCCAGAGGCAGAAGCAGCCACAGCACCGTACTAATCCAACGGTTTTCCTCATGACGCAGGCGCAGTGCCAGCATGATATTGAACACCAGCGCCAAGAGTACCGCAACCGGAAAGTACACGTGTGCCGGTACAAAAAATGCCAGCACAACCGGCAATGCAATAATTAGGCCAGAGGATACTTCCCACTCGTTCTCTTTATTTATATGACCATGAATCAGATAGAGCGGCGCAATAATTAATGCCATGCAGAGTAATTCCCAGCGATCAGCCATTGCCGCAATACCAAGCGGCAACAGGCTGGCCAGCACAAACATGCTATTGATGGTACCGCGCCAACTCACCAGCCAGTCGGCACGGTAAGCCAGATTGGCAATACCAAACACAATGAATGCAGGTACTAACGCCGCAATCGCTTGCGCATCAGGACTGAGGCGCGGCTGCAATACCAGCTGGCCAATAATAAGCGGTGCAGCGATCAGCGCAACCAAAGTGTATATGACCGCTTCTTCACGCCGTTGACGCAGTGCCACCAGCGCACCGAGCACGATAGCCAAAGCAACGCTTGCCAGCCAAACCGCCGGCTGCTTGGGACTCAGGAATGGCGCCACAACCAATGCTGCCAAGGCAATAGAAGCAAAGTTCCGGACAGCCGTACCACTACCCGGCAAAGCCGCAATCACCACGACATGTACGGCAGTTGCACCGAGTAGCGCGGCTGCTACGGCCGTAAGTGAGCTTGATAGTGCATAGACGCCTGTTGTTAATGCGCCAAGCAAAGCTATATGCGCCACGATGCGGTTGGTCTCGCGGTACAACAGGGGACCAAACAAGCCTTCGATAGAGTAGTACGTACCCGCCAGCAGCAACGACACCGCCAAGGTCTCTATGCCTTCAGTCCCGACAAAAGCCAACGACGCAAACACCATCAGCGGCATTACAAACCGTGCACTCACTGCCGATGGTTCGGTCAGCTCATACCACGTACTCTTTATATAGCTCACCGCCTGCAGAACCAGGCCCGCCAGCAGCAAGCCCCAAATAAAGTAGTAGGTTGGCACCTGTAGAATCGACACACCGGATTCAAACAGAGACAAGAAACTGAATACGACCAAGTAACCAATCAGTGCACTACGAATCCGGTACAGCGCATAGAGATACATCGCAATACACATGAGGGATGTCACCAGCCAGATCACTGGCGCATTCGATTTGTCGGCAAGAAAGTTATAAAACGCCACGCCAAGCAGTGGTGCAATCGCCATGCCAATAGCTACAAAGGTAACCCCGGCCTGACGCAGGCGGGGCATTTCGTACAGCCAGAAACCACCACCATACATCACCAGCATGACAATCGCCACAATGAGGGTGCGGATCACACCGTCAAAGCCACCAAAGCCTACAAAGAGTCCACTGGCCGCCACAAACAAAAAGGCGCCAAAGTAGAGCAGTAACACGGTATTGTCGATGGCGACCGCAGCCGACTCATGAGCAATAGGCTTAATGCTGACAATACGCCCCCCGGCCGATGTGCCGGCAGCTGCAACCTTCTGCTGATGCACCGCGTGCGGCGCCTCAGAATGCAGCGTATTAGACCATGAGTCTGGGTAGGCTGGTTTGACCGATGCCCGTTCGTGAAGGATGCGCTGGATGAGTTCTTTCTCGGCCTTTGTCTTGGCACCAGCCTCCAGCGAGGCAATGTACCCGAGCCAATCCTGATTTGT
>CAZJWS010000165.1:0-1797 GCA_964549985.1 uncultured Candidatus Saccharibacteria bacterium
ATTCCAGCAGTTGCGGTGCAACCGCATTGCCAGGTACGCTTGCAGTCGCAGGCGATAACACGACCAGCAGCAAAGATATTACTATCACTGGCGTAACCAACTTAAGTGCTGGCACAACCTATTGCGTAGATGTTGATCGCACTACCACCAGCGACCCAGTTACCAATCCGGCGGCTGGGCTTTACTCGGTCAGCATTGAAACCCAAGATAGTGGCAATGCTACAGTGGACGAGACAGTTATCGGTGCAAGAGTAATTAGCGACGACCAGATTATCGTCAGCGCCATCGTGCCGCCAAGCTTTAACTTTGTGCTCGATGGCAACACTACTAGTTTTACGACTAATCTTGACTCGGGCTCGGTTGTACACACCACCCCACGCACCGTGACAATTACCACCAACGCTACCCAAGGCTGGATCGCATGGGCGCGCGACAGTAACGTGGGCCTTACTTCGGCGGCCGCCGGGCACACCATCGCGTCTACAACCCCAGGCACGGGTGCAACGCTGGCTTCGGGTTCAGAGGGCTATGTGCTAGGTGTTGATGCCACCGATGCGGGCGGCGGCGGCACGGTTGCGGTCGTATCTGCCTATGCCGGTACAGGGTCTGATGACGATGGCTCCGGCCTGGATACTGCCTTTCGCCAGATTGCCAGCGCTAACGGTACGGCCAATGGCGATGTGCTGACTTTGATAGGCAAGTCCTCAATTGCAGCCCTTACTCCAGCTGGTGTTGATTACACCGACACCTGGACGATAATAGGGGCAGGTTCTTTCTAAGAACCTGCCGACCTATGTGCGTGACAGTTTTGAGAGTGGTAATCCCTCTCGTATATAGTATTTCGGAGTTCGTATTTCGTATGGACTCACATACCCCTATACAAAATACTAGCTTCTAGATACGAGATACTAGACAATCCTTAGCCCAAAATCCGTGCTTAACAGTGGCAAAGTAGCTGGAACGGAGGCCTCATTGAAGTCACTACTTGAGGGTGGTGGAATGGCAAATGGAAGCTTCAGTAATTCTGATTTCTAATATCTAGAATCTGAATTCTAAAAAGTGGCCTATGGGCTACTTTTTGAGGACTTATACACAGGCTTTTTGACAATCTGTTCTACCTCTATTGACAACTCTTATGGTTTTCCACTAGAATTATCTCAAATCGCTAAAACAAAAAGGTTTCAAAAACCAGCGTGAAAACAAAAATAAAAAAACTGCAGAATTTAAGGCTTGCTATAGCCCTGTTATTTATTTTTGTAAGCGTGCTGTCATCGAGCGGACTCAAGGTTGATGCGGCTGGTTTGACCAGTACGCATATCAGGTTTAACCGCATGCGAGCGAGCACGGCCACTACCTTCCGCCTACAGTTCACCGTACCTACTGGCAACAGCCAGACCGAGGCCTATGTGCGCATTGGGTTCCCCGATGCTTACACCGTGGCAACCTCTGGCCTAACAGCCGCCGCCGTCAGCTGTGGCGCTACCAGCTTGCCTGGCACCCTTACTGCTACTGGTAGCAATACCAACGGTAACAAGCACATCCTGATTGGCGGTGTCACCAATCTGACTGCGACCACCAGCTACTGTGTAGATGTCGACCGCACCACTACCAATGATCCCATTACTAACCCAACAGCTGGTATTTATTCGGTAAGTGTCGAAACTCAGACCAGCGGCAACGCTCAGATCGACTACACCGTTATTGGTGCCCGCTCAATCGCCGATGACCAGATTGTGGTGAATGCCATCGTGCCGCCAAGCTTTAACTTTGTGCTCGATGGCAACACTACTAGTTTTA
>CAZJWS010000166.1:0-869 GCA_964549985.1 uncultured Candidatus Saccharibacteria bacterium
GGGTAGGTGTAGATAGGGTTTACATAGGGACAGTTGGTGCAAGTGCCCTCGGCCAAGGGCCAGCCATAGTTGCCACCGCTGGTGATAACATTTAATTCCTCATACTCAGAGCCGCCGACGTCGCCTGCAAGCAGTTTGCCATTGGGTGCAAAAGTAAACCGGAATGAGTTTCGCAGTCCATAAGCCCAAATCTGCGGTAGTGCACCGGGTTGGTTTACAAATGGATTATCGGCCGGGGCCGACCCGTCAGTATTCAGCCTGAGCATCTTGCCGTGTACGTTGGCGAGGTTTTGTGAGTTTGGGTTATAGGTATTCATGCCCATCGACCAATAGAGTTTGCCATCCGGCCCGAATTTTAGCTCGCCACCATGATGATAAATATTGCCGTCCTGATTGGATTCCATCAACATGACTTCACTAGCAAGATCAATAGTATTGTTGGCAAAAGTAACGCGGGATAGACGATCGCGGTTAGCAATCGTGGTATAGGATACGTACAAGTAACCGTTCTGAGCAAAGTTGGGATCAGGTTCGATACCGAGTAGTCCGCGCTCTTCGTCCTGATCAGTTTGCAGCACGGCGAGTGTGGCGACGGTGGTGGGCGAACCGGTGTTGCTCCAGAGTTTTATGGCACCGCCTTTTTCGGTAATAATAACACGGCCGTCCGGCAGGAAGCGGAAGGCCGTCGGTGCGTTCAACCCGGCTACAAGCAAGGTGCGCTCATAATCCGGAGGCGGGGCGGCCGCGGCGTGTCCGCCGCCAAGCATGAATATTCCAAGCGAAACAAATACGGCCAGAGCAATGCCCAGTAGGCCGCGTTTTTGTAAATGTCTCATTTCCCACCCTCCGCTATTTGCTTAAAAAATTTC
>CAZJWS010000166.1:879-1791 GCA_964549985.1 uncultured Candidatus Saccharibacteria bacterium
AACCCATTTAAAAATACGCCCAAAACGCAGAAGGATTTGTAAGAATTTTCACATTTATATCACATACGCTATAAAATCATTGTTTTTGCATAAGCGCTTTGCTATAGTTCGGTTTGGCGAAGGGTGGGTTCTAACGTGTCCCGGCTTTTGCATGAGTTCTTTGACAATTCGCGTGAATTGTTCAAAATCTTCCGTTTTCCTGATAGGAGGGCAGCACACTGTGCGTATTCAAGACATCAAGGCAGCTCCGCGCCCACTGCGTTTTGCGCTGGTAGGCGGTGGCTGTTTTTTGATTCAGATCGGTATACTTGAACTCCTGGTTCGGGTGGCCGGCCTGCTTCCTGCCGCAGCCAATGCCATTGGTTTTGCGGTGTCGTCCCAGTGCAATTTTGCACTCAGCTATACATTTACCTGGAGGAACACTCAAAGACTCCAAAGACCGCGTGACTTTATCAGACCGTGGGGCAGCTTTACGGCTGTCACACTTGTTGCACTTGTAGTGAACACCGGGTTGTTCATTTTGTGTCACCACCTCATCGGACTTGGTACGACCGTGAGCGCTGCGATTGGTATTGTGGGAGGCATGGGATTCAACTACATGCTCAATACCCTCGTGACCTTTCGGCCAGCACCGGGCCCTATTCAGTAAAACTCTTCAACGAGACCTGTCCATCAACACAGCCAAAGGGCGGACCATGTACACACTGACAGAATATCCGGGCAGCGTGGCCCTCTTCTTGCCGGCTCATAACGAGCAGGCCAACCTTCCAACCACCGTTGCTCTTGCCGTAGAGCACCTGAAGAACTGCGGCTACCCGTTTCAGGTCATTGTTGTCAACGATGGCAGCACTGACAGCACGGGCATGATCGCCGATGATTTGACCTTGCAGTACGACTGTGTCAGCGTGGTGC
>CAZJWS010000167.1:0-1788 GCA_964549985.1 uncultured Candidatus Saccharibacteria bacterium
GTGGCAGCGGGAATCAAAGATATTATCATTGTTGGCTCCAGCAACAAGCGCAGTATCGAGGATCACTTTGACGTGCCGAGCGAAGATTTGCTGAACAACCTGCGCGCAGGTGGCCCAAAGAAACAGCCATTCATTGACCAGATTGAAGCAATCGCTAATTTGGCTAACTTTGTCTATGTACGACAAAAAGGTCCGTATGGAACCGGTACGCCCGTACTCAACGCGGCTCACCTGATTGGCGACGAGCCCTTTATTTATGCTTTTGCAGATGACTTAACAGTTGGAAGCCCAAATGCTTTCCAGCAAATGATAGAGCACTATGAGAAACTACAAGGCATTATTTTGCCCAGCATTCGTGCAGCGCAGGATATTGACTACGATCGTTATGGTATCTTGGGTGGCCAGGAAATAGAGGCGGGTGTGCTCAAGGTGGACCATATTGTCGAAAAACCGGGCAAGGATAATGCTCCGAGTGATTTTGCCGCAGTTGGTGGCTACTTGCTGACACCGGAGATATTTCCCTATCTGGAAAAGGGGCTTGCAAGCCTGCAGCCAGATCGCGAGTTCTACTTGACGGATGAAGTCATCGAGCCGATGATTGCGGACGGCCATGCGGCGTATGGCTGTGAGATCAAAGGCAAGCGTTATGACACTGGTGATAAGCTGGAGTATCTCAAAACAGTTGTAGAGTTTGCACTTGATCACAAAGAGCTTGGTCCTGAGTTTGAGGCGTACCTGCGCCAGACTCTTGACCGCTAGGAAACTAGTGTATACTAAAAGTACTTATGGAGAACGCAGAGACAATACTGATCATCATCTTGTCGGTTACACTGACCATCTTTCTTATTGTTGGTATTGTTCTGGGTGTTTGGTTGGCACGCCTGGTTAAGAATCTGAACAGTGTTGCACTCAAAGCGCAGGAAATTGTAGACAATGTTGAGTCTGCCTCAGAAGTTCTTAAGAAAGCTGCTGGTCCGTTGGCTGCTGGTAAATTCCTGATAAATATTGCTGATTTGATTAAGAAAAGAAAGGGGTAGACGTATGGGTAAAAACACAGGCAAATGGGCTGCCGGTGCACTCGCACTTGGTGCAATTGGGTATGTCGCAGGCATCTTGACTGCTCCGAAGAGCGGCAAGGAAACCCGCGCTGATCTTAAGAATGCCGCTACCAAGGCTAAAACCGAGGCCGAAAAAAAGTTAAAAGCTATCTTGAGCGATCTTAACACCCGGATCGATGAAGCCAAGGTCCAGGGTGCAAAGCTGAAGGGCAAGGCTAAAGACGATTTTGATAAAGTTCTGGGACAGGCAACAACGGCCAAAGAAAAAGTCCGTGAAATTCTGAGTTCGCTGCATGATGGAGATGCAGATGATCCTGAATTGCAAAAAGCGCTCAACGATGCCAAAAAAGCTCTGAAGCATCTCGAAACTTATATCAAAAAGTAAGACATATTTCCGATGTCGAAAACCGAATCCAAGCAACCTTCTGCCAAACAGTATCAAGACCTGGGCAAGGCCGTTGCTGACTTTTATGAAAATGGCTATCTGAGCAAGCGGACAAGCCTCAAAATGTCTTTCTTAAAAGGCATTGCAGGTGGCCTGGGCGGTGTTATTGGTGCGACATTAGTGGTGGCTATGTTGCTTTGGGCGCTTTCTTTGTTTAACGGTATACCGTTTATTGATAGAATTGTTAACAATATTGAAGCATCGGTGGAGAAGTAGGAGCATACATGAATACAAATCCTCATTTGGATAGCCATCCTTCTATGGTTAAAGGACGGCTATCCAAAT
>CAZJWS010000168.1:0-1773 GCA_964549985.1 uncultured Candidatus Saccharibacteria bacterium
GACCAAGAAATACCGTAAAAAGATCGCGGTTGACGATATCAGCTTTGAGGTTGCTACCGGCAAGGTGACGGGATTCCTGGGGCCGAATGGCGCGGGCAAGTCCACCACTATGCGCTTGATGCTGGGGCTGGATAATGGAAGCGGCAAAACTACATTTGAGGGCAAGGCTCTGCATGAGTATGCAAAGCCATCAAAGTTAGTAGGCATCTTACTTGAGGCAAAAGCTTTTCATCCTACCCGCACCGCCGAAAATCATTTAAAAGTGTTAGCAGATGCAGGTGGAATTCCCGACAAGCGCGTAGCTGAAGTTTTGAGCGAGGTCGGTCTGAGTGATGTTGCCAAGAAGGGCCCAGGTAAATTCTCGTTAGGTATGAGCCAGCGGCTTGGTATTGCGGCGGCTATCCTGGGCAAACCCAAGTATTTGATACTCGATGAGCCGGCTAACGGTTTGGATCCAGAGGGTATTCATTGGCTGCGCCAGTTCTTAAAAGATTATGCAGATCAAGGCAATGCGGTGTTTGTTTCATCCCACTTGCTCAGTGAAATGTCGCTGATGGCAGATGATTTAGTAGTGATCGGTAAGGGCAAGTTGATTGCCAGCGGCACGATGCGGCAATTTATTGATGGTGCCAAGGGTGCGGGCGTATTTGTGCGTGCCAGCAAGCAGGCTAATCTGGAGCGGCTGCTCAAAACGCATCACTTGGAATACGACAAGTCAGACGGTGGTGTTATGGTTCGCGGCACAAGCACCGACGATATCGGTAAGATGGCCTTTGAAGCTGGTATACCGCTGCTTGAACTCGCCAATCAAGCAGTATCACTCGAAGAGGCGTTCCTTGAAGTAACCGCCAGTGCTCAAGAGTACAAGACGGGAGGCAAAAAATAATGATGGCTTCACTCAAATCAGAGTTTAGAAAACTGCTCAGTGTGCGTTCGACGTATGTGGTCAGTATACTTGCACTGCTGCTGACGGGCGGGCTGATGGCGTTTTATGTTGAAGGCTTCTGGGGCAAGAGCGGCTCGGCAGCCGGCAGCCTGACGGAGTTGGCGCTACGCGAAGTTGCTATGAACGCGCTTTCGAGCATATCGATCTTTGTGGCTATTGTTGCTACCTTGCAAGTTGTGCACGAGTATCGCCATAACACCATTATGTACACTCTAACCGCATCAAACAGTCGTACCAAAGCGTTTATCTCCAAAGTGATTGCTGTACTCTCCTACACGGTAGTTTTTGCGACAATCTGTATGCTGGTAAGTGTTGTGATGTACTTGCTGGGCGTGGCGCTGCGCGGCGGCGTATTGCCGGCGCAGGATATAGATTGGTTAAGTGTGCTGGGCAGAGGGTTGTTTCTGAATGTTGCCTATGCGCTTATCGGCCTGATTGTGGCGTATCTGTCGCGTAATATCGCGCTTGCCATTGCAGTACTACTGATTATTCCGTCTACGGTTGAGCCGCTGCTAGGCATCTTGCTCAAAGACAACGCCAAGTATTTACCATTCAACGCCTTGAACAACGTTGTTCTCTGGAATCCGGAAGCTGCCGGCAACCCAAGAGTTTTGGCGTTTGGTACCGCCGTGGCGGTTTCGCTGGCATACCTGGCGTTTGGTCTCATTGTCACTTGGTATCTGTTCCTTCGGCGCGATGCTAACTAACAAAATTTGAACTTATCTGGTATAATCATCTCTGTTAATTCGCTATTTGCTTTGGCATTTTTTGGCGGGGGTATAGCTCAGTGGTTAGAGCAGTCGGCTCATAACTGATTGGTCCTTGGT
>CAZJWS010000169.1:0-1763 GCA_964549985.1 uncultured Candidatus Saccharibacteria bacterium
TGATTTCGGCGTCGCAACCGGCTGGCAGGCTCAGGTTCATGAGGCTGTCGATGGTCTTAGGAGTGGGCTCAAACACGTCGATCAGGCGCTTGTGCACGCGCATTTCGAACTGCTCACGGCCCTTCTTATACACATGCGGGCTCTTTACAACCGTAAAGGTGCTCTTGCGCGTAGGCAGAGGGATGGGCCCCGCAATGGTCGCGCCGGTACGAAGCGCGGTGTCAACAATCTGCTTGGCAGACTGGTCGATTACTTTGTGATCGTATGCCTTTAGGCGGATACGGATGCGCTGCTTGCCCGCTGGTGCAGCTGATGATTTAGCTTCTGCCATTACTGTGCTCCTTTCATGAGCACAAGTTATAAGTTTTAAGCTGTAGGTTGTAAGTAAGGAACTTACTACTTACTACTTACTACTTACTACTTGTTCTGCTCTGTAACCTCGGGCGGAGTGATGAGTGACCGCCGCGAGTTCTCAGAACGATTAGTTTGTAAGTTAGGATTTTACAACAAAATCATGCCTGATGCAATCATCGTTGCGTATATACAACCTGTTCTATCAGCCAGAAAGGCTGAGGA
Source organism: uncultured Candidatus Saccharibacteria bacterium (assembly GCA_964549985.1). Classification (GTDB taxonomy): domain Bacteria; phylum Patescibacteriota; class Saccharimonadia; order Saccharimonadales; family JACDBH01; genus CAZJWS01. The sequence goes on from CAZJWS010000169.1 coordinate 577, forward strand.
TAGCAATGCAGATTGTAGCCAGTACAGAAGCCACTAATAGAACTCTAAACGCGGCTTTATGTGTATCTTTGACGCGCAAAGCCATAGCAATAAGCCCTGTAAAAATATAAAGCACCAAGAGCGGAACAATGAGGAAAAAGCCGCCTAACGGAGCCAGACTATCCTCTCCTAGAGTTACAACGATTAGTGACACGGCGAAAGGCATGACAGCCAAAGCAATAACCGACGCAAAACCTTTGAAGGTTCCTTGAGGAAGTTTCATTGAGTAAATTGTAGCATAACCACCACGTCCGCTCGGCTACTACTGTTACTCCTCTAACCTATGAACCGGCTGCGCAGTTGGATGCTGGACGAGTGTTTCTTGTGGGCGCTTCTACGAACAACCACTACGTAAGAAGAACGGTGGTTCTTCTGCAAATAATTTAGCTTCTGACCGAAGGAAATCTTTTATGAACCTCATCCCAGACACCTGAAGTTGGTCTCTTCATAAGTACCCTTACATCACGAGGTAACATTGTTTTTAGAGCTCGCAAAAACTGCTCGTCTTTTATTTTGCCTAGCTCTAACGCCACTTCTGCTTACGCACCCACAGGAAAAAATTCAAAACAGCCCGCGAACAAACAAAAAGCCCGGGCAAGTGCTCGGGCTTTTTGTTTGAGGTGTGTGTTCCTCAGAGGTTACTTGGTAATAGCGGTTACCACGCCAGCACCAACGGTACGACCGCCTTCGCGGATAGCGAAGTTCAGACCTTGCTCCATAGCGATAGGGGCAAGCAGTTTTACCTTAAAGGTGATGGTGTCACCAGGCATAACCATTTCTTTGTCTGCTGGCAGCTCAACCTCACCAGTTACGTCCGTAGTACGGAAGTAGAACTGAGGCTTATAGCCCTTGAAGAATGGCGTGTGACGGCCACCTTCTTCCTTGGTAAGGATATAGACTTCAGCGTCAAATTCGGTGTGCGGAGTAATAGAACCTGGCTTACAAAGTACCTGGCCGCGCTCGATGTCGTCGCGCTCGATACCACGAAGCAAGATACCTACGTTGTCACCAGCCTGACCACGGTCGAGGCTCTTCTTGAACATCTCAACACCAGTTACCACAGACTTGGTGGTTGGGCGGATACCAACGATTTCGACTTCGTCGTTTACTTTGACAACGCCCTGCTCAACACGGCCGGTAGCAACGGT
>CAZJWS010000170.1:0-1743 GCA_964549985.1 uncultured Candidatus Saccharibacteria bacterium
GTCGCAAAATTCGCAGTCAGTCAGGCAGATATAGAAATCGAGACTCCGCGGGCAATTACCCCCGCATATCTTCCTCATGCTCTCGCGGTAAAGGATGAACTCTACGAACGATACACCAAGTTACTACAAGCAGGCGAAGTCGATACCAGTACTGATATCGAGCTGTTCAATCAAGTTGTCCGTGTGGCCGAGTATCACACAGCACTCGCATACCTGCGCGCCGATATGCCGCTGGAGGTCCGTGGCATGCTTGGCCTCGTAACAGACCGGTTACAGAAGATGGCGCTGTTTGGTGCGGCAACTGCACTTGATAATCAAGCCGCACTCGAGGTAACCAAGTACTACACAACCGACGATAATCTTGAGGCAGAGCTCAAAGCTGCCAAAGATTTCAAGCAGCTCGGCAGCTACAACCTATTCCTGATGGGCGCAGGCCTTGGCATTCATAAAGCTTTTGACAACCTCAAGCTGCTTCATAGCACACGTGGCGTTGACTTCAGCCGCTGGATAGATACCGAAACAGTCAAGTGGACGCTGAGCTCGCTAATCCAGCAGCACGAGTTTGGTACGGCATTTGAGCTCGCACAGCTTCATGGCAGTCGAGGTTACCTACGCGCTGTTGCTCTTGCCGAATTAGTAGCCGATGGCGCCACACTCAGCCAGCGTTCGCGGGATGTCATAGCCGCTACCTCTGGTGTGGATAAGCGCGATCTCAAAAAATTACTTCAAATCAAGGATACTACTCAAATAGCTGCAATATTTAAGTGGTCAACTGTTCCAGAGGAGTTAAAGGACGCACTTGAAATCCTGGAGGTTGTACAAAGCTATACTCATCCGAGCCGCTTGCACTTGAACACAGCCCACGCAGTCAATATGGCTTACGAGGGCAGACGGAACATCAAGGTTGTCCATATGGATCAACCTGGCCTTACCTTTGCGACTGACGAGCAGCTGGCAACCGCCTTCGAGCTACGGCTCGAGGAGCTGGCAGCCGGCTCTATCACAGAAGGGCTGCCAGATGCTTACCACGGCTTGATAGCCGCGGGCATGGAGTTGGTGGCACGCGGTACTGGACTGGACGAATCATCAGTAGAAGACATGGCTAAAGTCCACGCTGGCATTGAACTTTTGCTTGCAGATCAGCCAAGCAAGGCACATGTAATGGTCGAGGATTTCTACTCGGTCCACGCCAACAGCCAAAAGCATGTCGCCGAACTCAGCACGCTCATACAGCATGCCAGGGGTATCAGGAATCCTTTGCTCAGGGCGCAAGCAACCCTCGAGCTACAGAGATTCTTTGAAACAAGTAGCTACGACGTGTCCGAAGTGACAAATTATCTGGAAGATTTAAAATCCCTGGCCTCTAAGTCGCTACAGAGCAGCGTGTTCCAGCGCATCTTGGGCGTAGCCCCTACGCACAACTCACATTCGTAAACTTTTCTCAGATTGTTTGAGAGGCGAAATGTTGTGTTTTTTATATTCTATTATATAATTAAAAGATCAGACGAGTTCTGAACCAAGTGTCGCCAACCGGTGACGCGTACCTTCCCATCCACATCTGGAGGAACCATGAAAGAGACCCTGATCTACGCAGCACGTCTGTTGCCCGTAGAAGGCTTCTTCACCTGCAAGCTCGACCGCTACATCCAGTCCTGCAAGGGTCCTGAGACCTACAGCCCGCAGAAGCGCGTGCGGCCCATCGGCTCAAGCATGCGCAGATGGCAGATCACCGACCCGCAGGGC
>CAZJWS010000171.1:0-1716 GCA_964549985.1 uncultured Candidatus Saccharibacteria bacterium
TTACGATGGGTTCCGGCTATCATTGTGGTAGTCTTGCTGGCTGTATTTGCGTGGTATAGGTATGATTCGCGTCAGAGCTTAGCTAGTTTCGAACAGGTTCGCTGCGGCGGGAATACTTTGTCCGAAACGACTGTTATAACTTCGGGCGGCCAAACTCTGACGGCCGAAGTTGCCGTTACTGGTGCCGAAAAACAGCAAGGTCTGTCCGGCAGGGACTGTTTGGATGGCGGCACGGCTATGCTGTTCCCGTATGATTTGTTAGGCGATTACTGTTTTTGGATGAAAGATATGAATTTTCCGATTGATATGATCTGGCTGGATGATGAGAAGAAAATCGTGACTATTCATAGTAATGTCTCGCCCGACACGTATCCTGGCAGCTTTTGTCCTGATCACCCGGCGCAATACATCGTAGAAGTAAATGCCGGTGTTTCCAGAGCGGCAGGGTGGGGGGTTGGCACACAGTTTAGCTTCTGAATTGTGCTTAAGTTATAATTTAGCTTATGACTGAATACATCCTGCTGGCTTCTATGGCGGCAGTGGTCGTGCTTCTTGTGATTCTGCGTACTAATACGGCGATTTGTTTTTTGGCGCTGTGCGCTGGCACTGTACTATTAGCTTCGTCTGGTGCCAACACCAGCCTCATCGCCTCATCGCTAACAAGCGGTGTTAGTTCGTCCGCTAATATCGCGCGTATTGCCCTACTATTTGCGCCATTACTGGCTGCGGCTTTGTTACTGCGTAACCATCTGCATAAATCCCTATTGCCGCTTGCGGTTGTACCGGCGATAGCAACGGCTTTTTTGGGCGCTATTTTCATAGCGCCAGAACTTTCAAGTGGCGCGGAAAGTACTATCGTTAACACCGAAACCTGGCGATTACTCGTGCACAATCAAGAAGCGATTGTTGTATTTGGCCTGGCAGTCAGTATCTTGATGATAGCTATGACGGTCAAGAAGCCGCACGACAAGCACAAAAAAGGCCGTCATTGATTGATAACTCCCGGGTCAAGGACTACAATATAAGCATAAACAGGAGATCCTATGATGATCCGGCTATTAGCTCAACTCGTCCTGGCAGTCCTGGCGAATACCGTCGGCTTATTGGCGGCCTCGGTATTTCTTGATAATTTTGCCATTGATTCAACCTCGTTTGTAATGGCCGTGCTGATATTCTCGTTGGCTACTGTGATACTGGGACCGCTGATTCTCAAAATTGCGCTTACGAATGCGTCGTTTTTGGTGGGTGGTATCGCGCTGGTAACCACGTTTGCCGGGCTGTTTATTACGAACTTGGTGTCCGACGGTATTTCTATAAGCGGTCTCGGCACGTGGATAGCAGCCACGGTGATAGTCTGGATATTTTCTATTATCGGCAACCTGGTGCTGCCCCTGTTTTTGTTCAAAAAAACCCTGGAAAAAGCCAAAAAGGATTAGATCAAACTCTAAGGCTGGCCGCTGATGAACTGTCGCGGGTCCATTGGCTGGCCATGCTGTCTGACTTCAAAATGTAAGTGCGTACCAGTAGAAACACCCGTGGTACCAGCATAGCCCAGCATAGTGGTGGTATTAACCTCTTGGCCCACATGAGTGGCAATGGAGTCAAGGTGGGCATATACTGATGTTAATCCGTCGCCGTGGTAGACTACTACATGGTTACCCAGGCCGCTACGCGTGTATACGGTTTCGATAACCCGCCCTGACTTGAAAGACTTCA
>CAZJWS010000172.1:0-1666 GCA_964549985.1 uncultured Candidatus Saccharibacteria bacterium
CGCCACATGCGCGACGAGGTGGGCTTCTTCCAGGCCGTGCAGGGCAACATCCAGGATGCGGCCAGTGGTTTCGAACACCACCGCTACCTTGACCTGATTGTTGACTGCTAGTGCAGCGGGCAGGCTGATCGCCTGGGCGCTGATCGCACCGTGCCACAGCGTATTGTCGAGCAAATCTGCGGGGAATATCTCCCTGTTATCTTGCTCAAACACGCTGCGGAAGTAGTCCAGTACTGCACTGGGCAGCTGCTGGTACGGCCGTGCCGGCCGGGGGTACTGTACCTCCGGGTGGAACACCGTAATCCGGCGCAGTGGGCGCTGTGGATGCGGCAGCCGGTTGGCGGGATCCTTGGGGCGGTAGATGCCGCCGTAGGGGTCCACATAGAGCAGGCTTTGCATCAACAGTACTGCAAAGGCATACCAGTCCGAGCTTGGTGTATGCGGGTGCGTCAACTCCAGGCCGCTGCTGCCGGAGCAGCAAAGCATGGGGTCTACGAACCGCGGGCTGAACATCGGGCACGGATAGGGTCCAAACTGCATGCTGTCGGTATCGATGACATAAGCCTCAACTCCTCTCACGAGGACATTGAGATCATTGAAGTCGCCAATCACAACGTTCTGCCGGTGGAGTCCAGCGACGGTCTGGTGCAGATCCTGAAAGATCTCGAGCACGATGTCGTCGCTGATATTGCCTTCACGGAAGCTCCGTTCAGCGTAACGCTTCAGCGGTTCGGTGTCGGTAAGCAGCGGCATAGTGTAGCCGGTAATCCTGCCAGCCTTGTCGCGGACCAGCTGCTTTGGCGTAACCACGCGCGCAGGCAATCCCGCCGGAAAGGCGGATAGCTTGCGTTGGTGGGTTTGCAGCCGGTCACGTGCAGCTTGTTGGGCTGCCGCCTGGCCGGTGAGGTCTGGGTGGTCGGGGCTCTTGAAGAGCTTGAGAGCGGTGGCGGCATCCAGTTGGAACACATCAGCCTCACCACCCTTGCCGATGGCTGCTGCCGGGTTGAGCCGGACTGCTTTGCCATCGATATACATGGTGGGCATAATTATTCCTTTCGAACGCGGCCGATGACCATGGTGGTGTCATCGGTCAAGATACCTCGCTTAACAACAGTGTCTTCCGGATCCGTACTCACCAGCTCCTTATTGACCAGCGACAAGTAGCGCCGCAGGCGGTCGGGGTTGGCAAAGAACGGATCAAAGCCGGGCAGCTCGCCCAGGCTCATGGCGGCACCATCCTGACGGGACGGGCGCAAGCCGCTTAGATCCAACATGGCTTCGGCACCATCTGTTCCCAGGGTAAAGCTGCGGAGCTCATCCAAAGGAACGGTACGGATGGTTTGCAGGCCAACAGGCATAGGTGGTGGATAGTCCAGCGCCAGGTAACCCAAGTAGGGCGGTGCGTTGTCTGGTGCGACCAGGCGCAGGGGTTCGTCGTTGATGACAAACACACCGTCGCCAGCCGCAAAGAACTCGGCCCTGTGCTCATCGATCAGCACACCAAGCAGGGTAAAGAGCAGGTGCTCTCTAACCACCAGCTCGGACGGCTCGTCGAGTTGCAGCAGGTTTACGGCACCGCGCAGTTCCTGGGCAATACGGGCAGAAATGAAATTCCACCAGTAAAGTCTTTCGGCCGGAGCCCGGGCTCGTAGCCCAAAATGCTGGC
>CAZJWS010000173.1:0-1655 GCA_964549985.1 uncultured Candidatus Saccharibacteria bacterium
CTGAACATTGGCTACGAAGTGATCAACGCGCTCTTCGAGCACCCCGGCACCCGGCGCATCACCAGGTCGGTTGGACTCCGTGACAAGCTCGAACTCCACCAGGAGAACCGGGACTTCGCCGCCTTCGAGCAGGAGCTCCGCCGGCTCGCCGCCTGATCCTGTTCGACGCCAGCTGGCGGGAGTTTCCGGCACATGCCGACTCTCCCGCCAGCTACGGCACCCATCCCATCTCGTCTACTTGTCTCTTTCCCCCGTAATTGAAGCGATTCAATCCCGAGCGAAAGAAAAAACTTATACAATTGAATAAATAGGTCTAAGCCACGTCCATTCCTGATGGAACTGATTATTTTGGCTTGCGTACTAAGAAAACTGTACTTGGACCAAAATAAGTCTTGGCCAAAGTAGACTGCATCAGGCTTTCGATAGCCAACATCCCGCCCGGCGGCACTACCTTCTTAATCTTTGGGCTGCGGAGGTTAGACACCGAGAGCACTTTCTCTACCTTTAGACCAGCGTGAGCTAGCTGCTTGCGCACCGTTTTGGGGTTGTGATTCACAAATGGAATCTCGTTCTTGTCTGACTTGTCGGTACGGATGTCTACCGGCTCAACTGGCAGCTTCTTGCCCTTTACGACATGCTTCATGCGGTTTTTGAAATTAGCATAGTTGGCAAATTCAAAGAAAAAGTAGCCACCCGGTTCCAAAATACGGGCAATTTCGGCAAATTCTGCCGTAGGGTCTGGTAGGTGGTGCAAAACACGGACCACCGTGACCAAATCAACACTGTTATCCTTGAACTTCAGGTCATCGGCCTGCATCAGTTTGCGCTCGACGGTCGGGAAGCCTTTTAAGTATTCCTCGCCGATATCCAGTTGCTGCTGTGATGGTTCGGCCAAGGTAACTTTATCCGCGTATTGAGTGAGTACGGCACTCAGGCGGCCATAGCCGCCGCCAACATCTACCGCGTGTTTAAAATGTTTACCGCGTAACAGTTTGTCGAGGGCAATAACTTCGGCATTATGTTCATAATCACGGCCATCCCAGTAGTGCAAGTAGTTGTGCTCGGGATCGTTATACTGATCGGCCTTCTTTTTGGATTTAGTTGTGCTCATAGTTTTTTAGTATACCTTACTTCTTTATCACGAGCTCATCAAAGCCCGTTTCTGGGTCAAATTCTCTCGTAAATTTTACACCCTTGCTGATACCAATGACAATTTCCGCAGTCGGGTCAATAATGGTACCCTCCTTGAGATGGCCGCCCCGCACCATACCGTTTTTGTCAGAGAAACTCATATGCAGATGAACTCCATCCGGAGAGATCGTACCGACGAGTGAGACAATTTCCAGATCTTCTTGGAACGTCCTCACATCCTGAGAATCAGGGGCGGCACCGGCCATACGCACGACTGCCTGGCTCAAGCCGCCAACGCAGCTGATAATGAATCCTGACTCTATTTGGTTGTCTGTTGCGAAGCTTTGGATAGACCGCTTGAGATCATCACCAGGCTTAAGTCTGAAAACCATGATTTCCATACTAGTTGGTGAGGTCTACAACCGCGGAGCTGTTTTTGCCGCGGCGGATGATGGCGTGGCCGCTGATTTCGTCTGCAGGTAGGAAAGTTGTCTGATCAAGCGGAATCTGCTGGCCATTGATGT
>CAZJWS010000174.1:0-1627 GCA_964549985.1 uncultured Candidatus Saccharibacteria bacterium
GCAACGGCCGTAGATATAAAGAACATAGCTTCGATAGGATCCTCGGTAGGAGCAAAGGTAATCGATTTTTTGATATTGGCAACACCCGTTACAGTGAGTATGGGCGAGCCAATGCCCTCGATTTTTACGCCTAATTTCTTCAGAAAAGCACAGAGGTCTTGCACCATATAATCGGCACTGGCACCTTGGATAATGGTTGTTTCGGTTGTCATGGCTGCGGCCATCAGCACATTATTAGTCACCGTGTTGCCGGATTCATACAGTACTACGCGGCCAGCCGGCTTTTTGTTGATATCTACAATATAATGACCCGTTTTGGCTATCACGCTTACGCCAAATTGCTCCAGTGCAAACAGGTGTGGCGCAACAGTACGGGTGCCGAGCTTGCAGCCTCCGGCATAGGGGATTCTGAATGCGTTATAACGGTGCATGAGCGGTCCGAGTAGCATAAGTACGCTGCGGGTTTTACGGGCGGCTTGCTTGTTCATAGCCTCCAGGTTAAGTGTCTTGGGAGGCTTAATTTCCAAGTCATTGCCCGGTAGCCAGCGGACTTTTACGCCAATACTCTCCAGGACTTCAATGATACGGTAGACTTCTTCGATGCGCGGAAAAGATTTGTACACGGTAGTACCTTGGTTGAGCAGACTGGCGCAGAGCAGGGCAACTGCGGCATTTTTGCTGCGCTTGAGGGCAATTTCGCCGTGCAGCTCATAGCCACCCTCAATGCGCAGATTTACCGCGCCGCTGCCCAGCGACACAATCTGCTTGTTGAGTACGTCGCTAATACGGCCCAACATCTCCATGCTGAGGTTTTGTTTGCCTTTTTCGATACGGTTTACGGCCGATTGCGAAGTGTTAAGGCGCCGTGCAAACTCAGCTTGAGTCAGGCCCTTTTCTTGACGGATTTGGTAGATTAACTGGCCAATTTTCTCTGATGTACTATTCATAAGCCCACCAAATATATCACAGATGATATATATTGTCGATATTGCTTAGTTTTTGTTTTTTGTCTAACGCTCTATTACAATACTCCTATGATCTAACTTTGTGCAACCATTACGCTAACGACTAATTTGAGAGAGGGATACTAATGTTGCACGACAAAAAACTACAAGCATTATTAGAAGCTGAACAAAAACGCCAGCGGAATGGCCTGGAGCTGATTCCATCCGAGAATTACGTATCAAAAGATGTGCTGGAGGCGCTCGGCAGCGTTTTTACCAACAAATACTCAGAGGGCTATCCCGGTAAACGTTACTACGGCGGCCAACAAAACACCGACCAAGTCGAAACACTTGCCATTGAGCGGGCCAAGCAGCTCTTTGGCGCTGATCACGCCAATGTCCAGCCGCACTCTGGTGCACCGGCTAATATCGCGGTCTATCAGGCGTGGCTTAACCCCGGTGATACCATTATGGCTATGCGCCTCGATCACGGTGGCCACCTGACCCACGGTGCGCCGGTAACCGCCAGTGCCAAGCTGTACAACTTTGTCCGCTACGGTGTAAAAGACATCGAAACCGGCGAAATAGATTACGACGAAATGCGCGAGGTCGCGCTGCGTGAGAAGCCAAAGATTCTACTGGCTGGCTTCAGCGGCTACCCACGTAGTCTTGATTATGAAAAG
>CAZJWS010000175.1:0-1612 GCA_964549985.1 uncultured Candidatus Saccharibacteria bacterium
GCCTGGGTAGCTGGACATCGACCACTAGCTTGCCTGTTACTCGTATAGGCCACGGTTCTGCAGTGGTGAACGGCTATTTATATGTTGTTGGTGGCCAGAGTACCTGGGGGGATTCGCCGCAAACGACTGTCTACTACGCTCCACTCAAGAGCGATGGTACCACTGGTGCCTGGAATACTACAACTGCACTTCCGACTGGTATGACCCCAGATAGTCAAAACATCGTTACCGCCAATGGCTATATATATATTATAGAACCTGACACTACCAACGTGTATTACGCCAGAGTCAATGGCAACGGTACGCTGGGAGCGTGGGCTTCCGCTACATCGCTACCGGTTCAATCAAGCCATGCAGCCCTAGTCGTTGCTAATGGCTACCTGTATAAATTGGGTGGACAAGAAAGCTTTGGCTCCGCTGACGATACCGTACGTTATGCGCGTATAAACGGTGATGGTACGCTAGGTTCCTGGAATAGCACCACTCCAACCATCGAACCGATCAGCTGTGGTACTGGCGCAGTAGTTGCCAATGGCTACATTTACGCGGTTGGTAACTACTACCGGCACAGTGGTGACTGTAACGGCATAGACGGCAGCGGCGGATTCCAGTATGCCCGGCTCAATAGCGATGGTACCGTAGGTGCATGGACCAACACCGGAAGCTTCCCGACTACAAGCGGGTTGCTCCATGGCCATCGGGTAGCCTCAGTGGCCGGCTATGTGTATATCTTCGGTGGTGGGTACGGGGGTGATGCATCTGCCGATGTCTACTATAGCCGTCTGGGTGGTGTAGTTAATGTTGGCGGATCGCTGGATTTGGTTAACCTGCAAGGTGCCGCTCTAACTGGTGCTGGCAGCGGCTGGACAGGCTCATCTGGTGGCTCTATCACTGCCGGTAATGGTATGTTTGTCGGCAGCTTGCAGGTACAAGGAGACGTGAGCTTTTCTCAGAGCGCTGGTATACTCGGCGGGCTGACCGTTAATGGTAGCTTGGCGGTTGGTGAGACCATTACTTTCACAATGGGATCTGCTGATACAAACACGGCAGTTTGTCGCAATGCCGATGGTCAGCTGGCGGGCTGTACTTCATCGCAACGCTACAAGACTGATGTGTCTGCTCTGGGTATGGGCTTGGATGAGCTGCGCCTGCTTAACCCCGTCACTTACACCTGGACTACCAATGGCCAGGCCGATATGGGCTTTATTGCCGAGCAGGTCGCCAGCGTGATCCCGCAAGCTGTTACCTATGATGCAAATGGCGAAGTGGCAAGCTTTAATCCTTTGACTATTACTGCGCTGCTGACGAGTTCGGTCAAGCAACTCGACCTCAAGGTGACTGCTATCGAAACCCGCCTAGCCCGGGTAGAGCAGGGCCACTTTGATGGTAACGTAACGGTTGCCGGTGGTTTGAAAGTAAGTGGTCTGACCGAAGTCACCAACATCAAGGTCAACGGCAAGATTATCGGCAACGCCGATACGCGCGGTTCAGTAGTACTTAGTGCAAGTGCCACTTATGGCGAGTACACATTCACAACACCTTACGAAACGGCTCCTAACATCGTGGTTACACCTAAGGGCAACCCGGGTACCCAGTACTGGGTGGGCGATGT
>CAZJWS010000176.1:0-1611 GCA_964549985.1 uncultured Candidatus Saccharibacteria bacterium
GCCAGCAACCCCAACAGCTATGGGTATAACTGCTACGCCCCAGAGACGGTTGACTTTAGCGTTGCCAATGAAGAGCAATGTTATGGCTCGTCGGCTATCGGTGACGGTGCCTACCTGAAGATGGACGAACATGTCCACGGCCTGGGCACGCTGGCCCGCAACGGCGTCAGTATTCCACGCACCTATATCCTCAAGATCGAGGACAGCAACAACAAGACCACTTACGAATGGAAGCTCGAGGGCGGCAAGCAAGTCATCCGCGAAGATACCGCCTATATCATCAACGACATCCTGGCCGATCCCAACGCCAGCTATTTCAGCCAGAAGATCCAGCGCATGCAGACCGATAAAGGCACCTGGCGCTTTGCGGTCAAAACCGGTACCACTAACGACGCCAAAGACGGTTGGATGACCGGTTACACCACCAAGTATGCCACTGCAGTTTGGGTTGGTTACTACAACCGTACCCGCGAGATGACCGGCTTCATGGAAAACATGACCCGGCCGCTGCTCAATGGTTACATGAAACGCGCCCACCAAGGCCTGGAGATCAAAGACTTCCAGAAGCCAAGCGGTGTGCAAACCCTGCCCGCCTATGTAATCCGCAGCCACGTCGGCACCGGCTCGGTCGAGCCAAGCCCCAGCACCGACTTGTTCCCAAGCTGGTATCAGAAGAAATCCGGCAGTACTGAAAAAGTTACCCTCGACAAAGTCTCTGGCAAACTCGCCACCGAGTGTACTCCTGACCTTGCCAAAGAAGAACAGTCCGGCGGTTCGGCAGCCCAGTTTAGCGGCGATACCTTTGAAGGCGCCGGCGGCAATAATGGCGAGAAAGACGATGTTCACAAATGTACTGACGAGCGGCCGAATATATCGGTGATTGTCAGTGGCAACACTCTGCGCGCCACGGTGAGCCCTGGTACGCATCCGCTTAATGGCGATAAATTTGCTGGTGTCGTGAACTTCAAAGTCAATGGCCAGACCATCCAGGGCGGCTCTGTGAACATTGCCACCGCCCAATCAGGTGTGACCTATAGCGGTGCCAGCGTAAACGGTGCCAGCGTTACGGCCGAAGTTATAGACAGCGTTCTCTACAGCACCACGTCATCACCTGTTACAGCCAATTTGACAGGCTCTGGAGGTTTTAGCTTAACGGTCAGCTACCCAGGGGGTAATGTCCGGTTTAGCTGGACGGGCGAAAATGGAGACGTCACTGTCTACCGCCAGAGTGGCATACCGGTTGGCGGCAGTTGTACCAATGTAGGGGGAAGCAATTGTACCGTCAATAGCGGTCTTGCCCCTAATGGCACCTACTACGCACGGGACGAAGAAGGCAACCAGTCCCAGAACGTCACGGTTAGCCAATAACCACCTAAGAAGCCCCTTGTACTTATTTGGACAAAAACTGATTCAGGGCGCTGCGAATATCACGGACTTCACGGGTAAAAGCAGCGCCTTTTTTATCGCTACTACCCGCCGGGGCAATGGCACTGCTAAAGCCCAACTTTTTGCCCTCGGCTATACGCTTATCGGCAAACGGCACGCGCCGCACTTCGCCGGATAGGCCAACCTCTCCAAACACCACCGCATCATCCTTGAGCTGCATACCTT
>CAZJWS010000177.1:0-1604 GCA_964549985.1 uncultured Candidatus Saccharibacteria bacterium
CTCGGGGGCGGGGGCGGGCTCGGCGGCCGGGACGCTGGTGTCGGGCGGGGTGTCGTTGGCGACGGCGACACTGGCAGGTGCTCCGAGGAGCATCAGCGCAGCGGCGCTTGCGACGACGACCCTCCTCCCGGGTCGGAATCGGGTGAACAGGGACATGGAGTAGCCTCCTTGGGCCGTGTCCGGGTAAGCGGACGGGTTGGTGCGCGAGCTCGTGCCCGCAAGGTTGCCCACGCGGGCGGTGCAAGCTCTTACCAGCAAGCAGCCTAGGCTCTATGATGTAAAGCCCAAACTGCTTGCTGGCCGCAGGCACCAACCAAAAACAAACAAAAAAGTATCTTGAAGATATCTGACGTGTTATTAAACAACGTTAGCTTTGGGAGCTTGTCCTCCAAATATAGAGTCCAAATACTGCTCAACCGCACTAATCAGAGCTATTTTACTCTATTTGTACAAATTTGTCAACATTATTACAGTCTAAGTCTAAAATCTATAAACAGTATCCCTATTTACCTGGCCGGGTAAATAGGGATACTGTTTACTTTTAGCGGGGCCAGGTTTTGAGGGTCAGATTATTGCGAACTAGACTCAGGTACTGCTTTTAGAGCAAAGTCGACCAGTAGTACCAAAAATGCGTCAGGATAACGAGCAGAATTGCCCCGTACCAGGCTACCAGAATGTCGCCGTGGTGTCGCTGCATGAATGCCGCAGTTCCCTTGAGCCGCCTTGGCACCGGTATGTGCCCTTCGCGCAGGTTATATAGCGTGGTATACCAAAAGATCGGAATCATCACTGACCACACCACCGTACAATACGGACAGAGCGCCCCAATCCGGTAGATACTCTGAAATTGTAGCCAGATCACAAAGCCAATACCAAATATTACACCGGCCTGCAGCCCGCGCCAGAACCAGCGCCTAAAGCTCGCGCCGGCCAGCAGAGCCGCGCCAATAGTGGCCACCACACTAAAACCCACCAGCCCCATCAGCGGGTTCGGGAAGCCAAACACCGAAGCCTGAGGCGTATTAATCACCGGCCCGCAGGCCACAATCGGGTTAAGATCGCAGTTGAGCGGGGCCGAAGGGTTTGTAAGCAAGTGCACCTTTTCGACAGTAAGCATCCCTGCGCACAGCACGCCAATAATTCCGCCTATCAGCAGTATAAACGGCAACGTATCCTTGAGTGTCCTCTGTTTCTTAGCCATAAACCTTATACCCAATACTATACAGGTCAGCCCCTCCGACGTCACGCCCGACCCACACTCTCTTGTCAAATACAAAATACTCATTTAGAGGTTAAACCTCTAACGAACGATCTTAACAATCTAATGCTCCCTAGATCATACCGACTATCTGTTGAACTCTGTGAGCAACCTTGATAATTTCATCTGTAGACCCAGATGTTTGCGATATATCTCCCACTAGAGTTGGGTCAATGCTTGATACAGCCTCACGCATAGCATCGTAAGCCGCTGAATTGCCCCTCCTAGCCATAGCCAGAACATCTTTGGCAGACTGCCCGTTGATTTTCAATCCCATACCAACAACCATTGCAGCGATAAGAGCTTGTGTGCTGTCTGCTTGCCCGTCTTTGACTTCTGCTGCGTC
>CAZJWS010000178.1:0-1589 GCA_964549985.1 uncultured Candidatus Saccharibacteria bacterium
GGAAGTTGTCGGGCAGGAGCATTTGCTCGGACCCGGACAGTTGCTGTCCGAGCTAGCCAAAAGCCATACGCCGTTCAGTTTGATATTCTGGGGGCCACCGGGCTCCGGCAAGACTACGCTGGCGCGGATTCTGGCTACTGAAATGGAAGCCGAGTTTATAGAGCTCAGCGCCGTGACTGCCGGCAAAGCCGATGTGCTAAAAGTCATTGAGCACGCCCGGCAGAACCAGCGGCTGGCACAGCGCACGGTGTTGTTTGTAGACGAAATTCACCGGTTTAATAAGTCGCAGCAAGATGCCTTCTTGCCACATGTCGAAAGCGGACTAATTACGCTGATTGGTGCCACTACGGAGAATCCGAGCTTTGAGATTATTAATCCGCTGCTCAGCCGCTCGCGGGTGGTGGTACTGGAGCCAATCAGTAAAGATGATATTATCAAGCTCATTACGCGCGCGCTCAAGCACGAGAAAATTCCGCTTAAACGTATGCCCGCAGGCGCCATTGACCTGCTAGCCGAGATTGCCGGTGGTGATGCCCGTGTAGCCCTTGGCACCTTAGAGCTTGCCATTGAGCTTTCGCGCGGCAAAACCATTAGCAAAGACATTGTCCAGGAAGCTGCCCAAAAACGTTTGCCCGGCTACGACAAGAAGGGTGATATGCACTATGACATCATCAGCGCCTTTATTAAATCAATGCGCGGTTCGGACGCCAACGCCGCACTGTATTATTTGGCGCGGATGCTACAAGCCGGTGAGGACCCAAAATTTGTGGCCCGGCGGATGGTGATATTCGCGTCTGAAGACATTGGCATTGCAGCCTCACCGGCCCTGAATTTGGCAGTAGCGACTTTCCAGGCCGTAGAGCGGATTGGTATGCCTGAGTGCCAGTACAGTTTATTCCATTGCGCCTTGGTGCTTGCCAAGGCTCAGAAATCCCGTGTGGCCGCGGATGCGATGTACGCCGCCCAAGCCGCTGCCAAACAATATGACAACTTACCCGTGCCTTTGCACGTCCGCAACGCCCCGACTAAACTGATGAAAGATCTTGGTTACGGTGAAAATTACAAGTGGGAAGCCGACTTTAAGCACGATAAAGGCTTCTTACCCGCAGAACTTAAGGATCTCAATCTGTTCGATCAGGGATAATTTTTGGCAAGAATAGGCCCTGCAGGCTTCCAGGAAGCCCTGGGACGGGTTCCAGCCTGTTTGCGTGTATAACACAGCCCCTCGACTACTTACGCGATTGGACCCGGAGGGGCTTGGCACTGGCGGCTATGCCAATGGCCACCGCCACTACCACCGCGTTTTTGATTATGTATTGCCCCTCTAGTGTCGGCTGCAAAAATCCTTGCCATGTGTAATCCGGTACCAGCAGCAGTGGAGCGCAAACCACCGCCATATGCACGAACAACAACGGTACGACAATGCGGGTAGCCTTGGGTATCAGGAATAGTATGCCAATAAGGCATTCCAGCAGAGCGAGAGCAAAGAACAATTGGTCAAAATAGTGCAGGCCCACAGTCTCTTCGGTTAGGGCTTTGGCCAGATCGCTGGCTTCGCTGAGGCCGATTATTTTCATAAATCCGAACCA
>CAZJWS010000179.1:0-1552 GCA_964549985.1 uncultured Candidatus Saccharibacteria bacterium
TGAGCCCCTTAGCATGGTCAAGAGCTGCCACGCCCCGGGCCGTGCGTGATGGCATGGCAATAGCAAAGCCCACTAGCATTGCTTCGGCGATCAACAGCCCGATAAAGAACGCTATGCCAAAAATCACGCCCAGGATGATACAGGAAAAGAATATCAAGCCCGCGATAACCCAGAGCCGCGTACCGGCCGTGCTTGGGTTGCCGGGAAAGAACTTATTATCTACCAGGCGTTTTATAACTTGTTTCTTGACTGAAGCCACAGTCTTATAAAATTTGTTTCTAAGGTCCTTGAGTGCTTTGATGTCACCGGTATTTGGGTTATCGCCAAAAATGCCCTTGATAATTTCAGCTTCAAAATTGGTTAGTCCGGAGAGGTCATTGTTGATTAACTCCAGCGAATATTCCAGCGTGTCTTTGGCTAGACGCTTGACCTTCTTTTCCTCGATGATCTTGAGATAACCCCTGATAGCCAAGTCGATGATAGTAGCGGTAATGTCCTTTTGATCCACTCGGAAATCCGCCAGCGCACCAACCTCGGCGGGCAGTAATCCATCCGGTGCGTCGTATTCAGGCACAATTGTCCCACGGCCTTTGGGATCACGGCCATATTTGCGCCAGCGCCGGAATGCGTAGCCTCCGATAAAAGCTGGTGCCAGTAACACCATGACAGCCTGCCGGACATAGCCCGCTACTTTCTCGCTCATCGGCACAGGAGTAAAATATCCCTGCATAAAACCTGCCACCACCGTCAGCGTACTACCCGGCCGTAGCGGTGCGGTGGTAGTGACAATCGTAGTATCCCTGCCACTTACAACATCGGTGCTATCCACAACTTCACACTCACGCATGGTTGCTCCATATGCGCCGGTATAGCAGATCGTTTCGGTGCTTCGCTCCAAACCATTGCCAAGCACCAATACCGCGCTCACCGATTCAAAAGGCTGGTTCCATTGATCGCCGTTTATATCCCAATAAAATTCGTCGTGTCCATCATAAAATGTGATGACATTTTGCACCGTATAGCGGATTTGATAGGTTTGCTCGCCGGTAACCGTACGATTAGGATCACCAATTTTAAGACCCGTATTAGCATTTTCGCTATAGGTCGTGAACTGTGTGGGCGCACCACTGGCCGAGGTAATACCGTCTACATGCAGCTGCAGACCATTGCCCTTATATTTGGCTGGAATGGCACGCAGCAAGCCATGGTTGTTATCGCTGAAAGTCACTCGTATATCTTCGGTGACTTTGAGCGTACCTTGTTTATCTTGATTACTTAGCTCATACCGGGCTACAAAGTTATTGATCACAAAATCGTTCACATCAGCCGATGCCCGGCCTGGAACAGATAATACTATCAGCACAAGCAGTGCTGCGGCCGCAAACAAGCGTTTCATATCTACACCTCCTGCTGGTTAGCCAGGCTGGACATCAGCGTATTGGTTTCGTCTGTGGTCAGTGTTCGCTCGTTGTGGCCAAGCGTAATCGTAAAAGTATACCGGGTACTGCCGGCTTCCGGACGGAAAATATCACGCGGAGCAACCCGACAGTTG
>CAZJWS010000180.1:0-1504 GCA_964549985.1 uncultured Candidatus Saccharibacteria bacterium
CGGAGCTGGTTGAACGCGGGATCGATCGGTGAACTTGGCACTGCGCACCACGAGACCTTCCTGCGACTCTGCGGGCAGAGCCACGGCTCCTCCGTCGAGGCCAAAGCCGCGGTGGAGATTGCCGAGCCAATCAGCAGGATCGGAGCCGTGTGCAGCGTGTAGGCATTTTCATAAAAGCTCAGGTATCCCGTACCAAGCCGGCGAGCAAAGTTGGTCTCGACAATTGAGTTAATCGAGTCAATACCCTGGTCGATAGAACGTGGTGGCAGTTGGCGCATAATTTTGCGGAAATCGGGGTTTGCCCAGCGGATCTTTGGCCGCCAGCGGAAGTTCAGTCCGCCCATACCAAAGAACACCACTACTAACTGCAAAACTGCACCTACAAGTGCACCTACACCCAGGCCTACCAGCCCAAGACCCCCAGGCCCGCCATTACTACCATCGGCATGACTAAAAATCACTGCCGACACAATAATACAGAGGTTATAAATTAACGGGCCAATCGCGTAGTAAAAGAACCGGCCGAAGGTCTGCTGCGTGGCTGTTAAGATACCGCCTATGGTAAATAGTAACGGGTTAAAGGCAATCAGCCGCATAATCATCACGGCATTGTGCAGCTGCTGCGGCTCCATAGTCGGCGCAATCAAATGGATCAGCGGTTCGGCAAAGACAAACAAAAGTACACCCACCACTGCCATCACCAGTGCCAAGAGGTTCAACAAGCTGGTTGATAGCTCCCAGACGCCTTTGCGGTCGTGCTTCTCTAAGTGGTCAGCCAGGACCGGGATAAAGGCCACACCCAACGCACCGGCGGCAACAGTGTAGAAAAAGAAGTCGGGAATCTTGAATGCGGCAAAAAATGCATCAGTACTATGCGGCCCAAGCGCATCAAAGTTAGCATTGATGAACTTGACGCGAAGAAATCCCAGAACCTGGCCAATCAAAGAAGTTGCCACCAGCAAAGCGGCGGCACCACCGACAGTTAGGCGCTTATTAGCGCGGCTAAGGATGCGGGATTTCATCCCGTTAGAACTCACTTAACCTTACTGGTTGATAAGTGTATGAAGCCACGTGCTGAGCTTCAACCGCCAGCAAATATCCGGTCGTCTTTTGAGTTCTAACGGGATTCATCTCTGCCTATTATAGGTGAGGGTACAATGTTTAAGCTAGAAGTATTTATCCACGACATATAAAACCTTGTGTTATTTCAGAGTAGTTCTATAATTACCACTAAATACTTAAGCGGTAAGGCGAGTGCTATAAAAACCAGGAGGAAGAAGTTGAAACGTATCTTTAGTAATGGACTGAAGAAATTTAGTCCCAAAGGAGGCTTGAGACCCGCATCAATCTTATTATATGGTACCGCCTTTGCATTAATCGGTGTTGCGACATTATTAGTCACCCGCGCTGCCACGCCCGGAATTCCTGTAACCGTAGATGAAACCTTGCCCAATCCTACTAATGTAACTGCTTGGGCCGATGACAGAGTGGCCACCATCATGTG